>DASYYH010000028.1 GCA_035934015.1 Candidatus Acidiferrales bacterium | reverse complement strand
CGCCCGGAATTGCACCTTGGGGTTGTGCTTCGAAAGCACTTTGGTGATCGCCGCCGTCAGCGTCGTCTTCCCGTGATCGATGTGCCCGATCGTCCCAATATTTAAGTGCGGTTTGCTCCGCTCAAATTTTTCCTTCGCCATCGTTTCCTACCCTCAGTCGAATTCTTTGCTGCCTAGTGCGCCGGTCGTGATGGAGCGGGGGACGGGATTCGAACCCGCGACCATCTGCTTGGAAGGCAGAGACTCTACCCCTGAGTTACCCCCGCCACCTGACTGCAATCCTGGAGCCTGGGACCGGGATTGAACCGGTGACCTCGTCCTTACCAAGGACGCGCTCTACCAACTGAGCTACCCAGGCGTCCACCCGTTCGCTGGCTTTGCGCTGCGCTGCCCCGCCAACGATTCCTTGGATTTCCATCCGCCAAATTTTTCGAGATCGAGCTGTTTCCCTGTCTTCCGCACTTCCGCGCTCCGGCGAGCATGTATGGTGGACGGGGGAGGATTCGAACCTCCGTAGCCCGCAAGGAGCGGCAGATTTACAGTCTGCTGGTTTTAGCCACTCACCCACCCGTCCCGCGAGAACTACGGCGCATGATCCGTTGGTCCCGACCGGAGAACTTCGCAACGCAGAAAGGGCTCGTGTCCAGAGACACCAGCCCGTTCGTTTGTAATACGAGGAATCCGCCGATTTCCAAAACCAAAATTCCGATCCCTCAAAACTCAGCTGGCGGAGGGATTTGAACCCCCGACCCTCTGATTACAAATCAGATGCTCTACCAACTGAGCTACGCCAGCAGAAGCAAACCTGTCGAAGGTATCACATGGGCAATATAATTGCAAGGCCCGGGAACACCCGCGCACGACGCTTGCCACTATGAATTTTATGTTCTTCTTACCATCCAACTTTACACCATTCTCCGGCAACTTTATACTGCAAAATTAATCCATACTCGTCCGCATGAAACGCGCCCTCACAATCATTTTGGTGCTTCTCGCCTTTGCTGTGGCAGGAATTGCTTATTTATACCTTCGCAGCGAAAGAAGAGAGCGCGCGCTGGCGCTCAGCGACGCTTCCCTAGCTGCTCCCAGTCCAACCGCCACGGGCAAGGCAGCCGCCGCCGTCCGTGTTTCCGTGGACTTGGTTCATCAATTACCGCCCGGCGCCACGGCCATCGTATTTGCGAATGTCGGCGCGCTGCGCGACTCTCCCCTTGCCAATGAACTTACTTCCCTCGCCCCATCGGCCGCACAGGATCCCGAGTACACGCAATTCGTCAAGGACACGGGCTTCGATTATTCGCGCGATCTCGATCGCGTGGCCGTGGCTTTGTGGCCCGCGAATTCCCCTACGAGCGTTGTCGCGGTGGCGCAGGGAAAATTCGATGAAAGGAAGATTGAGCGATACGCCCTAACTCATGGCCACGCGGTAAACCAGGGCGACTCGAAAATCCTCGAGGTTCGCGAGGAAGGCTCTTCCCGCACGGTGCGCTTTGTCTTTCTCGCACCGGACGAAATCGCTCTCGCCGACGGTCCGGAGATCTCGTACATGCTCGAGCCAAATGCAAATCGCCTGGATCCTGCCATGTCCCAGCGAATTGCCAAGACTGCCGCGGCGCCGATTTTTGCCGTGGCGCGAACGCAAGATCTCTCCCGACAGCTCGGCATTGACGCAACCCATGACGCGCAGCTCGCTGAGATTCTCCAAAGCATTCAAAATATTTCGATCGCAGGATTGCCCGCCGGCGCAAATTTGAAAATCGCCGCCGCGGCCGAATGCGATTCTACGGTTGATGCTCTCAAGCTCTCCACGACTTTGAATGGCCTGCTGCTGATGGGCCGCATGGCTCTGGCTGATTCGCGCACCCGGCAGGAGATCGGCCCGCAGTGGCCCGCGCTCGATGCGCTGCTCAAAGCCGCAGACATTTCCCACGATAGTCATCTCGTGCGCCTCCACATCCAAATCACGCCCGAAATGATGCACGCCGCGGCCGACTCCGCCTCCAAAGAAGTTAATTCAAGACTCAAATAGTAAGGAATCCCACCGTCAGAAACATCGCGAGGAATCTTCGAAGAGAAATTTCAAATGTCCGGCGCCGCTTGCTTCAGTCACCGCCGCCGGAAATCGCACCACCGTCATCGGCTTGATGCAGATAGCGCCACGGATTCACTGGCGCGTTGTTGATGCGCACCTCGAAATGCAGATGTGGTCCCGTGGCATGGCCGCTATCGCCTTCATACGCGATTACGTCGCCGCGCTTCACGCGCATTCCGACTTGCGCTACATACGCGGAAAGATGCGCGTACCATGTCGTGATTCCAAACCCGTGATCAACAATTACGACTCGGCCATACCCTTCCCGATCCCCTGTCCAAACCACCACGCCATCCGCCGCCGCCCGCACGTCATCGCCATAGTGCGACGCGATGTCCAAGCCCGTGTGAAATTCACCCTCGCCGTCGAACGGATCCAGCCGTTCGCCGAAGCGGCTCGTGATTCTGCCCATCACCGGCCACAGCGAAGGCACAAACGGCGCATTCAAAATGTTGTTTCCGGGAAGCAAACGAACGGTGCCCGTCGAGGCAAGCTCCACGGCGGCTGCATTCTGCTCGAGGAAATTGAACTGGTCGAGTGTCTGTTCGTATGCCGAATTCGATTGGCTTGAGCTGTCCTTCGACCCGAACGGCACCTCTGCGACCGGCGCCAAACCGTAGGCTACGGCAACCTGGCTCGCAAGGGATTGTAAGGAATTCAGTCTCTGGTTCGCGTCCTTCACCTGCGTCTGCAACTGATGATACTGAGCCTTCAGATTGTCCTGGTCGCGCTGCAGTGAGTTATATGCCGCCGCCTTCCAGAGCATCCGCGAATACGAAGCCGTAGCCACAAGCACTGTAATCCCGCCGACAACTGCAAGAATCCCCAGGAAGTGCAGAACATAGTGCGGTATCTGCAGACGCCGCATCTTTCCGGAGTCCGTGGAAGCAATAAAAAATGTGTAATGTTTCCTTCTCATGGCTTGAGTTTAAAAGTCCTGAGCTGCTCTCTGCGCTGGACTGGATGACCGCTGGCCCCTCATAACGGTCTGCGCATGCTCAAAAGCGTTTGAACCGCGAGACTTGGTTCGAAACCCGGCCCGACTATAATTGTGCTACCCCTCGAGAGTCAACCGAAAATTCTCTCTCTTTGAGACAGGCCGCTCGCTTTATCCACCGAATCACCTCTATAATCCGGTGGGCACAATCGTGCCACTGGATAGAATTATACAACGCGCCATGAGCCCCATTTCAACTGGCCTGAAGGACAGGGAAAACACGCTAATTAAAAGACTTACACGCGCGGTTCCTTCCATTTTGGAACGCCATGGACAGTCTGGCATCCCTTTGGGAATCGGCGATGACGCAGCGGTACTGCGCCCCTCAGGAAAGACCGATTGGGTCTTGAGCTGTGATTCATCCCTCGAGGGTATCCACTTCCTCGATAGCGTTCATCCACCTGAGTCGATCGGGTACAAGTCCCTTGCGCGCGCGGTGAGCGATCTCGCGGCCATGGGCGCGCGTCCGCGCTACTTCCTGCTTGCGCTCGCGCTCCCATCCCAAAAGACGCACGACTGGCTCGCCCGATTTGCCCGCGGAATGGCTCGCGCGGCTCGGGAATCGCGAATTCGTCTTGTTGGCGGCGACATTTCGAAAACGCAGCGCGTGGCAATCAGCATCACCGTGCTGGGAGAAATCGCGCACGGTAAGGCCGTCACTCGGGCTGGAGCACGTCCCGGCGATCTCCTCTACGTCAGTGGACGGCTCGGTGCCGCACAGTTGGGCCTCGAAATCGTCCTTCGCGGCTTGTCTCGCCGGCCTTCGCTGAAAAAGCATCTGCGTCCGCATTTCTACCCGCGCATTCCGCTGGACCTCGCCGAATCGTTGGCCCGTGACAGCATACCCAGCGCCATGATGGATATCTCTGACGGGCTTTCGACCGATCTGGCCCGTCTCTGTGCGGCAAGCGGAGTCGGCGCCCGGCTTTGGGCTCCGCAAATCCCCACTGTGAGAGTTCCCCAACTGTTGAAACGTACGAGCCTCACTCCGCTTGAGCTGGCGCTTCACGGCGGTGACGATTATGGCTTGCTCTTCACCGTCCCGCCGAAATCGCTTTCGCGCCTTCGCCGTCTTGCAGCTATGCAGCAAATCACCAAAATAGGCGAAGTCACTCGGGACACAAAACTGAGGCTCATTCGCGCTGACGGCACTCAATCGTTACTGGAACCAGGAGGCTGGCAGCCGTTCTGAAGCTTGCAGGCACGAAGCCAGCTTCGGTCAGGCCGCCGCTGCTGATTCGGATCCCGCCGACTTTGCTGGCGCGAGGGCAATCAGAATAACTCCGATGATAATCAAGGCGAGAACGCCCCACAGCTCACCATACTCAACAAAGCCTCGCAGCGCCTGTACTCCCATGACCGCGGCATGCACAAAGCTCGACCATGCCGTAAATGCAATCAAGCTGCGATTGGCTGATGGATTCCGAACCGCGAAAAGCAAGAAAACGCCAAGGGTCACATAAAGGCTGAGCATCATCGCCAGCGCTGCCTCGTGTTTGAACAACAAGAGCAGTGGGTAGACGCCTGCCACAAAGAGCAATCCAATCAGCACCAGGGCAATCTTCAGTGCACGCTCTCGCCCCATTTTACCTCCTCCGAAGACTTCGGCCAGCCCTCTGCATAACGGTCCTTGAAAGAGAATACGCACTTGACGACCAATTTGTTTAATGAACTGCTGGCGCCGTGTTGGGCTTGCTTGCCGCCTTCACCGGCTGATTGGGAGCCGATGTCGGCACCGGCTTCACAGGCGACTTACGAAAAATCAACGGTTCGCCGCGCCGTAAATGGAAGGCGCGCCCGGCGTGATCGGCGGCTTCCCTGTCGCGTCGGGTCCGCCAGGCTTCGGCTTAGGTGGTTGCGCAGGCTCTTTTGGAGCTTCGCCTTGTTCGCTCAAATCCGCGGGCGGTGCCGTATCCGGCACGTCCACTTCCTCATGCTGAGTCTTTGCGAGGTCTTCGAGCGACTCCACGTTGGCAAAATTTTCGACCGGCATTCCCTTGCTCGCCTGCTGCATGAACTCCAGCCAAATGGGCAGCGCCGCTCGTGCTCCGGTTTCCTTTGGGCCCAGCGAAGTTTTCGGATCGTCATATCCGACCCAAACGCCCGTAGTAATCTGCGGCGTGAATCCGATGTACCACGCGTCCGTGAAATCGTTCGTCGTGCCGGTCTTTCCGGCCGAAGGCCTGTCCAGCGCCTGCGCGCGCACGCCCGTCCCAAAGTGGACGACATCTTCGAGCATCGCCACCATCGTCCGCGCAACCGTCGGCGGAATCGCGTCGGTCACTTTCGGCCGTGCTTCTTCCAGAATCGCGCCGTCGTATGACGTCACCCGGCGAATCATATGCGGCTGGATGTGCACACCGTCGTCTGGAAACACCGAGAACCCCGAAGTGTGCTCGAGCAGCGTCAAATCCGCCGCGCCGAGCGCCAGCGGCAAATACGGCGGCAATGGACTCGTAAGGCCGCATCGCCGCGCCGTGTCGATCGCATTTTGAATTCCGACTTTGTCCAGGATTCTCACGGCGGGCACGTTGCGTGAGTCCGCCAGCGCGCGGCGCAGCGTGATGCGTCCTTCGAACGTGTCATCGTAGTTCCGTGGCGTGTAGATCTGGTCGCCGCTCGTGTAGGACACTGGCTCGTCCAAAACGACGTCAAACGGCGACATACCCTGCTCCAAGGCCGTCGCATAAACGTAAACTTTGAACGAGCTTCCCGTCTGCCGCATCGCCTGCGTGGCGCGATTGTATTTGGATAGCTCGAAGCTGTACCCGCCGACCATGGCCTTGATTTCGCCCGTGGCGTTGTCGATAGTGATTAGCGAAGCTTGCGCCGCGGGAATCTGTTCCAGTTCGACTTTTGCCGTCGCCCCGTTCAAGCTTTCGATGTGGAGATTGGCCAGATCGCCAACGTGCAGCAAATCGCGCGGCGATTTCGCTTCCGTCCATGCAAAGTCCGGAGCGGTAATTACCGCGCGATAGTCTCCAATTTTCGCCACTGCCGCGTTCGCGTCCACTGCGGTGATCAATCCCGTGACGTAATCTCCTGCTTGAATCGGTTCGCGCCATCCCGGCGATTCATAGCTGCGCAGCGTGCCAAGATGCTGCTGAAAAATATTCGGCAGGTTGCCGCGCCAGCCGTGACGCCGGTCATACGCATGCAGCCCGTCGCGCACAGCCTGCACCGCATCCCGTTGCATTTTCGCGTTCAGTGTCGTATAGACGCGCAGGCCTTCCTGATGCACGGCTTCCGAACCGAATTCCTGCTCAAGCTTCTGCCGAATTTCTTCGACGAAATACGGTGCCAGATTGTTGTTCTGCGAATACGTCAATTGCAGGCCCAGCGGCGCCTGTTGCGCTTCCTTGGCCTGCGCGCGAGTGATCTTGTCGTTCGCAGCCATTAAATCCAGCACCAGATTGCGCCGCGCCAGCGCGCGATCAGGATGCAGGACCGGTGAATAAAATGGCCCGCGAATAATCGCGGCCAGCGTCGCCGCCTCGGGCAGCGTTAATTGCCCCACGGGCTTATCGAAATAAAATTCCGAGGCTGCCTCGAACCCATAATTTCCCGCTCCGAGGTAAATCTGGTTGCAGTACATCGTAAAAATCTGCTGTTTCGTGTAATGGCGCTCGATCTGAATCGCCAGCATCGTCTCTTCGACCTTGCGGCTGAATTTTTTTTCGGGCGAGAGAAACAGCACGCGCGCGAGTTGCATCGTCAGCGTGCTCGCGCCTTCGGCTCTTCTTCCCGTAATCAGATTTTTCCATGCGGCTTCCGCCACGCGCGGAAAATCCACGCCCCAGTGCTGCATGAAGTGCCGGTCTTCGGTGGAAATGATTGCGTCGCGAAGAATCTGAGGAATCTGGTCGTAGGTCAGCAGGATGCGCCGCTGTAGCGCAAAGCTTCCAATCGGCGTGCCATCGTCGGCGTAAAGTTCCGTGACGACGTCGGGATGATAATTTTCCAGCTCCTGAATTTGCGGCAGATCGCTGCTGTAAGCGAACAGAAGCCCCGTGGCCGCGCCGAACGCAATCGAGCAGAGAACCAGAATGATCAGCGCGATGCGGCTAAATGCCTTTCCTCCTTCGAGGAGGATTCTTCCCTGTGGCGGATCGCCCATTTCATTTTCATTGTAGCGCATCCGCACAGCGCGGCGCGGGTCCCGCGCGGCACCGTTCTCAATCGTTAAGCTCAGCGACCTCTGCGCCGGAGTACGATTTCGCTCATCCCATGCTCATTTCGGTGGCTCCGTCTAAATTTTCTGTCGACCAATTCACTTTCCGCTTGTGATCACCGCATCCGCTTCGATTTCCACCAGCATGTCTGGCGAAACGAGTCCCGAGACTTCCACCATCGCGCATGCCGGCCGGATTTTCCCAAATACTTCTCCGTGCGCGCGGCCGATCTTCTCCCACTCCTGGATATTCCTGACGAAAATTCGCGTGCGTACGACATGCTCCATCTTTGCGCCTGCTTTTTCGAGCGCCGATTGGATGTTCTTCAGAGTCTGCACCGTCTGCGCGTACGCATCGCCCTTGCCCACAATTTCGCCCTTCGCATTCGTCGCCGTCGTTCCCGACACCCATATCTGCGCGCCCACCTTCACCGCGCGCGAATATCCCACAATCGGCTCCCACGGCGCCCCGCTCGAAATATTCTTCCGTTTCACTTGTTTCTCCCTTTCTCCCACCCTTGATTCAGCAATTTTTCTGCAAGAACTCGTCGCTCAGCTCCGCTGGACTTCGCATCGCAAAGTCCGTAACCTTATCTGTAGCACTCATAGCTCAAATCGAGGTCGCTGCTTCAACATGCTTTGCAAAAACATTCTCGAAGCCATCGGCAATACGCCGCTCATTCGCCTTCATCGCCTGACCAAGGATATCCACGCCGAAGTCTACGTGAAAGCCGATTATCTCAATCCCGGCGGCTCGGTGAAAGACCGCATCGGCGTCTGGATGATTGACGAAGCCGAACGCAAAGGCCTGCTCAAACCCGGCGGGACGATCATCGAAGGCACTTCAGGCAACACCGGCATGGGTCTCGCGCTCGTCGCCGCCGTGCGCGGCTATAAAGTCGTTTTCACCATCACGGACAAGCAGTCGCGCGAAAAAATCGATCTGCTCAAGGCCTTCGGCGCTGAAGTCATCGTCTGCCCCACGGCCGTCGAGCCTGAAGATCCGCGCAGCTACTATTCCGTCGCCAAGAAACTCGCGCGCGAAATCCCGAATTCGTTTTATCCCAATCAATACGAAAATCCCATGAACCCCGAAGCCCATTACAACACCACCGGCCCGGAGATCTGGAAGGACACCGACGGCAAAATCACGCACTTTGTCTGCGGCATGGGCACCGGCGGAACAATCAGCGGCGTCGGGCGCTTCCTCAAGGAAAAAAATCCCGCCGTGAAAATCATCGGCGTCGATCCCATCGGCTCGCTCTACTACGAATTTTTCAAGACCGGCAAAGTCGGCAAGGCGCAAACCTACGTCGTCGAAGGCATCGGCGAAGATATTTTCCCGTCCACGATGAATTTCAAAGTTCTCGACGACATTCTGCAAGTCACCGACGAAGAATCCTTCGTCTGGGCGCGCCGCCTCGCCAAATCCGAAGGCATTTTCACCGGCGGTTCTGGCGGCAGTTGCATCTCCGGCGCTTTGCGCCTCGCGCGCGAATGCAAAAAGGGCGATGTCGTCGTCGCGTTCCTTCCCGATACCGGCATGCGCTATCTCAGCAAGGTTTTTAACGACAGTTGGATGCGCGAGCACGGCTACGTCGAATCAGAAGTCCCGCTCTGCGCCGCCGACGTCGTCCGCTTCAAGCATCAAAACGGCAAGCATCGCGAACTCATCGTCGCGCGCCCCTATCAGACCGTTTTCCACGCCCTGCACACCATGCAGCAGCAGGACATTTCGCAGCTTCCTGTCTTCGAAGAGGAAAATCCCATCGGCACGATTTACGAAGATCAAATTCTCAATCTCGCGCTGCAGGGCAAAGATCTGCGCAAGCTCGTCATCCGCGAAGTGATGGGCGAAGCGCTTCCGCGCGTTCCGAGCGACGCTCCCGTCGAGCGCGTGACGCATCTGCTCAGCCATTCCGGCCCGGCCGTTTTCGTCGAGATGTCCAACGGCAAATTCGAAATCCTCACCAAATTTGATTTGATGGACACTATCGCAGGCCTCATGGAACAGAAACGTTGATGGTAACAATGGCATCCAAAAAGATTAGGTCTCGACTATTGCAAGCGATGCGCCGCAGGCAGTTTGTTCGATTCCACCGACGATTCGAGAAATCGCCTATCTGCGGTTATGTCCTTGATGTCGGTCCTCGCTTTTTTCTTCTTGCACCTGTAAGCGACCGATGCTGGTTTGATGGATTTGAGTGCTTTCGCACTAGCGATGTAAAAGACTTGAAGCGAGATCCGTACGCCGCATTCGTAGAGGCCGCACTGAAGAAACGGGGCGAACGGAAGCCTAAGAAGCCACATGTAAACCTTGCGAGCATCGACAAGTTGATCTTGTCGGCCAGTCTGGTCTATCCATTGGTGACGATCCATCGCGAGCAAGTTGACCCCGATGTTTGTTGGATCGGCCGCGTAAGCGACATGAAACACGGTTACGTCACGCTGCGAGAAATCAGTCCGGGAGCAAGATGGGAATCCGGAACGACGAAGTATCGACTGAGTGAAATTACACACGTAAACTTTGGCGCAGACTACGAAGACGCCTTGTATCTAGTGGGCGGAGAGCCACCTTCATCTTAGCTATGCCTGCGGTCAGGCCCTAGAGAACGCCGGTCTCATGGAACAAAAGCGCTGAGGCACTCATGCCTGTCATCATCTCCCTGCTCCGTGGCGTCAACGTCGTCGGCCGCAATCAAATCAAAATGGATCAGTTGCGCGCGCTCTATGAATCCCTGAAATTCACCGGCTGCCAAACCTACATCAATAGCGGCAACGTTGTTTTCTCCACCCGCGAGCGTGACGTAACCGCTCTTCCCGCGCGCATCGAAAAAGCCATCGAACGCAAATTCGGCTTTCGCCCCAGCATCGTTCACCGCACGGCTGACGAACTTCGCAGCGTCATCGCGCGCAATCCCTTCGCGAAGCGCCTTGAAATCAATCCCAGCAAATTCCTCGTCGGTTTCATGGCAGGCGAGGCGAGCACGGAAGCCTGCGCCAAGCTTCGCGCGATCAACGTCGGCCCCGAGGAGATTCACTTCTCCTCGCGCGAACTCTACATCTATTTCCCCAACGGCGTCGGCCAGGCGGAACTCTCCTGGTCGTCCATTGATCGCGCCATGAAAATCCCCATCACCGGCCGCAACTGGAACACCGTCACCAAGCTCCTTGCTATGGCTGAAGCGCTCGAATCCTCGAAATAATCCGCCATTCTGAGCGAAAATGACGACGTCATTCCTGCCATTACCGGCCTAAATGTTATACTGCCGGTTCGTCTTTCCGGGCTTGCGCAACCCGTAGGGAGCTCACTGCAAAATGAAAATCGAGGAATTCAACGAGCGGCTCCGCGATTCGGTCCTCATCGCCGATGGCGCGATGGGCTCGATGCTCTATGAATTGCTCGGCCCGCAGCGCTGCCTCGACGAGCTCAACTCCACGCAACCCGAAGCCGTTTTCCGCGTGCATCAGGCGTATCTCGAAGCTGGCGCGCAAATTCTCGAAACCAACACGTTCGGCGCCAACCGCCACAAGCTTGCCGCGCTTGGTCTCGCCGACCGCGTCGCCGAACTGAACCACCGCGGCGTGAAAATCGCCCGCGAAGCGCGCGAAGCCTCGCCACACGAAGTTCTCGTCGCCGGCTCGATCGGCCCTCTCGGCATCCAGCGCCACGCGCAGCAGCTTCTCCCTGCGGAGATGGGCGAGATTTTCCGCGAGCAGGCGGTCGCCCTCGAAGAACGCGGAGCGGATCTCTTCATTCTCGAAACATTCAGCCAGCTCGACGAGCTTCTCGCCGCCATCGATGCCATTCGTTCTTTTTCGCGTTCGCCAATCGTCGCGCAACTCACCTACACCGAAGAGGGCAGCACGTTCGACGGCACGCGCCCCGAAGAAGCTCTGGCAAAACTGAAATCGAAGCAGGTTCAGGTCATCGGCGCGAATTGCACCATCGGCCCGCAGCTTTTGCTCCCCGTTCTTCGCGAACTGGCCAATGCTGCAAGAGATTCCGGCTTGCCCTTGAGCGCCATGCCCAATGCCGGATTCCCCAAGCGCGTCGGCGACCGCATCGTCTATCCGAAATCCTCGCCGGGATATTTCGCGCAATTTGCCCGCGACGCCGCTTCGCTCGGCGTGCGTATTCTCGGCGGCTGCTGCGGCAGCACACCCGAACATATTCGCGCCATGGCTGAAGCCATGAAGAATTTCCGTCCGTCGCGTGCTGCGCAGGTCGCTCCTGTGAATGGCGCCGTCGAAGAGACTCTCGAACCGCGTGAGAAAACTCTTCGCCTTGCGACGCGCGAGCCGGAAAGCCGCCTCTGGCGCAAAATTCAGGAAGGAAAATTCGTCGTCTCTGTCGAGATCGACCCGCCCAAAGGAACCGCGACGGATCGCGTGTTTGAGCAAGTGAAACGCGTGATGTCGAGCGGCCACGCTGACGTCATCGACATCAATAGCGGCTCGCACGCGCGCGTCGAAATGGATTCCCTGATGCTCGCCGGAGCGCTCGAGGCGCAAGGAATTGAGACGATTCCCCATCTCACCACGCGCGACGCGAATATCATCGGCCTGCAAGCGATGCTTCTCGGCGCTTGGTCTCTCGGCGGCGTTCGTAATGTGCTCGCCATCACCGGCGATCCTCCATCGCTCGGCGACCATCCGGAAATCAGCGGCGTGTACGAAGTGGATTCCATCGGGCTTGTGAAAGTGCTCGCGCGTCTCAATCAGGGCATGGGCTGGGCCGGAAAAAGCCTCGGCAGCGCCACGAATTTCACCATCGGCGTTGCCGTGAATCCCGTCGCGGAAAATCTAGAAGAAGAAATTCATCGCTTCCACGCGAAGGTCGAAGCCGGCGCGCATTTCGCGATGACCCAGCCGATCTTCGATCCTGCGCACTGGCACGCATTCCTGAAAAAAATCGGTGGCAAGTCGCCGATTCCCGTGCTCGTCGGATTATGGCCGCTCACCAGCTACAAACAGGCCCTGCGCTTGAATAACGAAGTCCCCGGCATCGTGATTCCCGAAGCCACTCTGAAGGAATTGGAATCCGCCGGAGCGGCGGCGCGCGACCGCGGCTTTGCCCTGGCGCGCCGCATGCTCGATTGGGCGCGTTCGGAAATGAACGGCGCCTATCTGATTCCGCCGTTCAAGCGCTACGAGGAAATTCTGGAGCTTTTTTCGTGAATGCCGCCGGGCGCGCGATTTTTCTCGCTCCGCGAATTGCTTCCGCGCATCCAGCGGCCAGTTTTTTCGTGCCCGCCGTTAAAAAAACCAGAATCGCTTCCGCGGCTTGCCCTCGCGCGGAGCTTCTTTCCACTGCGCCGGCTCCGGCAAATAGGGCAGCGGCCGCCCCTCCAGCGCCGCGCGCGGATTGGATTCAAAAAGCGCCCGCGCCATTTCCTCGCCTTTTTTTTCCGCGACCGCTTCGAACGCGGCTTTCAAGCGCAACGGCCGGGTCGTCAGGTTATGTGCGTCGCTGGCAATGAAATGAATCGCGCCCGCATCCAGCAATCGCCCCGCCGCGGCCTGCGCGCGCGAACCGAATCCTCCCGTGATCGCCTGCGCCGTCACCTGCACCAGGCATCCTTGCCGCATCCAGTTCCAAAGCAATTCCCACTGCGAACGAATCAGCGGATTGCGCTCCGGATGCGTGATGATGAGGTGCAGGCCCAAAAGCTGCAATTCGTGAAGCGTTCTGTCGATCGCCGGCGGAATCGAAAAATCGCCGAACTCAACGAGCAGGTAATTTTTCTGATTCAAAGTAAAGCGCAGTGGATCGGCGCGCAGCGCTTCGATGTTTTCGAAGGTCAGATGAAAATCGCAGCCTGTGGCGATCGCCAGTCGCTCGCCCAGTTTTTCCTGCAGTTCCTCGCGCCGTTCGCGCATCAGCTTCGGAGCGAACGCATATGTGCTGTTCGCGTGCGGCGTTCCGATGACGTGCGTCACGCCGTCTTCGATGGCCATCTCCGCCATTCCCAAAGACGTCTCCATCGAATCCGAGCCGTCGTCAAGGTCCGGAAGAATATGGCAGTGAATGTCGATCATGAAATGCCGAAGATAACCCACGAGCGCAAGAATGGAAAGAGTAAGCGCGATTTCAGATTCGAATTGCAGCGCCGCCGCACATGTGCGAATCTTTTTCGTCATGAAAATGCACAGGGCATTTGCCCTTCTCGCCCGAATCCCGCGCAAATGAGAATTCCTCGATGAACGTCTTCCTCTTCACTCTGCTGATCCTGATCTGCTCGCTGGCCGCGGGGTTGCTCGGATCGCTCACCGGCCTGGGTGGCGGCGTGGTCATCGTTCCTCTCCTCGTGCTCGTCTTCAAAGTGAATATTCACTATGCTGCGGGAGCGTCGCTCATCTCTGTGATTGCCACGTCCTCGGGCGCGGCTGCTGCGTACGTCAAGGAAGGCTATTCGAACGTGCGCATTGGCATGCTTCTCGAAGTGGCCACGACGCTCGGCGCGCTCTATGGCGCCTATCTCGTGGCTAAAGTTTCTCCTTCGGCGATTGCCGTCATCTTCGGGGTTGTGTTGATTTTGTCGGCTTATCTGTCGCTCCGCAAGCCGCCAAATATCAGCGACGCTCGGTCACCGGACCGCCTTGCTGCGTGGCTGCGACTGAACGGAGATTATCCGACCCCACAGGGACTCAAGGCCTATACGGTTCGCCGCGTGCCAGTCGGATTTCTCGTTTGCAACGTCGCGGGAATTCTTTCCGGCCTGCTCGGAATCGGCAGCGGCGCTCTCAAGGTTCTGGGAATGGATCAAGCCATGGAAACGCCGTTCAAGGTTTCCACCGCCACGAGCAACTTCATGATCGGCGTGACGGCCGCGGCCAGCGCGGGAATCTATTTTCACCGCGGCTACATTGACCCCTCGCTGGCCATGCCGGTTATGCTCGGCGTTTTGTTCGGTGCGTTTATGGGAGCGCGTATCATGCCCGGCGCGGCCACGCATTATCTCCGCGTGCTGTTTAGCGCCACGATTGTGGTCTTGGGAATCGAAATGCTCGTAAAGGGCTTGACGGGAAAACTCTAAATGGCCGAAGCGAAGCATGGATGGACCGACGAGCGTATGGACAGCACCATCTCGGTGCTTCTCCGCACCGGAGTCATAATTTCGTCCATCGTCGTCTTGGCCGGCGGAATCCTTTATTTATTCGAATACGGACTCCACATGCCGGATTACCGTGTATTTCAAAGAGAGCCCGCGAGTTTGATGTCATTTCACAGGATTCTGACCGGCATTCTTTCCTGGCATGGCCGCAATTGGATCCAGTTTGGACTTGTCTTGCTGGCACTCACGCCCGTTGCGCGCGTGGCTTTTTGCGTTTTTGTATTTCTGAAGGAGAGAGACTGGACTTATGTTTTTCTGACTCTGATCGTTCTTTCCGTGCTGGTTTTCAGCTTTGTCGGAAGATAAAAAACATGTCTGATTGGACCAAACGAATTCAAGACGAGCTTCGCGAAAGCGCCAGAGTGAAAGAAAGTTTTTCCGCTGAACTGCTCGCGCGCATCGCGCGTTTCGCCGAGATCGCCGCCGCGGCGCTGAAGAACAATCGCAAAATGATTTTCTTCGGAAATGGCGGCAGCGCCGCCGACGCGCAGCACATCGCGGCGGAGCTTGTCGTGCGCTTGCATCGCGACCGGCCCGGACTGTCGGCGATTTCTTTGGGAACAAATGCATCCGTGCTGACCGCCGCGGCGAACGACCTCGGCTTTGAAAATGTTTTTGCGCGCCAGATCGAATCGCTCGCTTCGCAAGGCGATGTCCTCGTGGCGCTTTCGACCAGCGGAAACAGCGCCAATATTCTTCGCGGTGCCGAGGCCGGACGGGTGCGCGGCGCTTCGCTCGTGGGCATGACCGGCGAGACGGGCGGGCATCTCGCCTCCAAAGTGGATCTGCTGATCAATGTGCCTTCGCGAAATGCGCAGCGCATTCAGGAAGCGCACATCACCATCGGGCATATCGTGTGTTCGCTCATCGAAGAAATGTGCTTTCCTGCGTCTCGCGCGTGAGGATATTTTTCTGCCTGCGTTAATTCCCTCCTCTGTTAACTGAAACGTATTGCAAATCGCTGAGTCGTTTGCTGTCGAGCCGCAGCGTAGCTAAGGTAGAAGGATGCCGAATGTATCAGAATCCGGTTCCTTGATGCCGGACAAAGGCCGCCGCCGCAGCCTGCGCGTGATGCTCTCTGTGACCCTCATTGTGCGCGGAAAAGGCTCCGACGGAAAAGAGTTCTCGGAAGAGACGAAGTCTCTGGTCGTGAATGCGCACGGCGCGTTGATCCAGCTTCGCTCTGAGGTCAAGGCCGATCAAAAAGTCACCATGATGCACAAAGGCACGAACGAAACGCAGGACTGCAGGATTGTCTACGTAGGTGCGATGCAGGGCGGAAAAGCGCAGGTGGGAATCGAGTTCGCCAAACCATCGCCGCAGTTCTGGCAGATCAGTTTCCCGCCGGAAGACTGGAACGCCGTAGAGGACTAACAGCGTTCTCCCGATTTTGCGCTTGCTCGCCGGAAGTCAATTCCACGCGGAAATTTCCCAGCGGCAATTGCGCGTCCAGGCGAACCGGCGTCTCCACCGTATCGTTTGCGAGCCACAGCGTGAAATGCTCGCCCGGAACTTCGCGGCCACTTTCGAGCAAGCGAATCGTAATTTTTTTCGCGATGTACTTGCCCGCTTCCACGGACACTTCTTCAGTTCCGCCGCTGCGCGCGACCATTTCATAGAGATCATCGCCGTCGTAAACAGGAATGCGCACTTCCGATGCAAGCCGCCAATCCATTTGACGAAGCGAATAAACCGCACTAACAGGATCGTGCGTGCCTTCTGGAACGATGATGCGCGTCCATCGCGCGTCAGAAACGTCGCCGGAAGAAATCAGCTCGGCGTAAGTGTCTTCGGGCTTTCCGGCCTCGTCGAAATGTTCGCGAAAACGAAAACTTGCGAGGCCGGCGAGTCGCGCATAAGAATCAGCTTCGTCATCAACGGGAAAAAGCGCGCGGGCCGGTTCCGCGGTGTGAACGGAGGCTCGAAAGTGCCACGCATCTTCGCCGAAAAAATTCCCGCGATCCACCACGTCCAACTCTGCATACGCTGCTCCGGCGTAACGCTGCCAGTCCACGCGATAGCGAAGCTGCTCGCCGATGCGAAAGAACGGAACGCCGTGAGAATCAGCCGGCGAATGCGCGCGAGCATTTGTAAGCTCGCAGAACAAAAATCCGAAACCGAGAAGGAAGAGAGAAAATAGGAGAACGCGGGCCGCGGATTTGTCACGCGAGGAAATGCGAAACGTGCTGTCGTTCATTTCGGAATATATCCCGGCAAGTCCGCGAGACTGTCGAGCAGCAAATCCGGCGGGCACTGATGCAGCTTGGCGCTGCCGAGGCCGTATGTCACGCCGCAGGCCCACGTGCCGGCGTTCCGCGCAGTGTAAACGTCGACATCCGAATCGCCGACCATCATCATTTCCTGTGGCGCGGCGCCGAAATCACGCAGCAGCGTTGTTAGTCCGATTGGGTCGGGTTTTTTCTTGTCGAAGCTGTTTCCGCCGTAGACGAACCGGAAATACTGGCTCATGTTCAAGCCATCGAGAATGGCCTGGCTGAATTTCACGGGCTTATTGGTGAGCACGGCCAGCGAGCGTCCCGCGAGCGCATCGAGTCCTTCGAGCACGCCGGGATACGGAATAGTGTTATCGAGAATGTGCTGGCGATAGTAATCGAGGAAAAATGCGATGCCGTCGTTGATTTCGCTCTCGGCGGCATCTTCGCCGAGCGCGCGCTTGATGAGCAAAGGAACTCCGCCCCCAACGTAGCCGGCGATCTGTTCGTGCTCCAGAGGCTCGCGGCCCAGATGCACGAGCGTGGCATTCATCGAGAGTACGAGATCGAGCTTCGAATCGACGAGCGTGCCATCGAGATCGAAAGCGAGCGCCTTGACGCCGGATATTTTTTTGCTGTTGTTGGAAACCGTGGACATTTTTGATAGTGGCCTGGAAATGGCTCCCTGAATCTTCCATTGTAGCGAAGCTCGGCGCAGTGCGCTGGCGTTTTTGCGGCGATGTTGGCGGACATTGGAGAGTGGCGTCCGCACTGCTACAATCGAATATTTCCGCGACGCGCGATTTATTCGTCCGAGGAAACGATGGCTGAGATTTTTCCATTCCGCGCAGTGCATTATGACGCTCATCGCGTCGCGCTGGAAAAGGCGCTGACGCAGCCGTACGACAAAATCACGCTGGCGATGCAGGACGCGTATTACGCGGCGAGTCCTTACAATTTGATTTCCATCGAAAAAGGCAAATCGCTTTCCGGCGATTCGCCGGAAAATAATGTTTACACGCGCGCAGCGAAAAATTTGGAAGATTGGCTCGCACAAGGCGTTCTTGTGCAAGACGCCGCGCCGGCGATTTACGCCTATTTTCAAAACTACGAAGTCCCGGGAACCAATCGCCATCTCGAGCGGCGCGGATTCATCGCGCTGGGACGATTGGCGGGCTACGAAGAAAAAATCGTCTTTCGCCACGAACGCACGCTTACCGCACCAAAAGTCGACCGACTCGAATTGCTGCGTCATCTTCGCGCGCAGACCGGCCAGCTTTTTCTGCTCTACGACGATCCCGCGAAGCGCGTTGATGCGCTGCTGCAAGAAGCAGCGAAGCAAACGGCGACAGCAGAGATGCGCGATGAATATGGTGTGGTGCATCGTCTGTGGACGATTTCCGGCGCGCCAACGATTGCGCGAATCACCGCGACGATGGCGGATCAAAAGCTGATCATCGCCGATGGGCATCATCGCTATGAAACCGCGCTGGCCTATCGCGACGAATGCCGCGCGAAGGCCGGGCGCGTCGACCCGGATGCGTCATCCGAGAAGGCGATGTGGACTTGCTTCAACATTCATCAGGAAGGGCTGACGATTTTGCCGACGCATCGCTTGCTGCGAAATCTGGCCAGCTTTTCGATGGAAAAATTCCTCAAGGCGGCGTCGCAGTATTTCAACTGGTACGCATATCCTTTTGCTTCGGCGGAGGAGCGTGCGGAAATCCTCGCCGATTTTCGGCGCGACCTCGAACGCCGCGGGCGCGCTGGACACACGATCGGAGTCTACGGCGGCGGCAAGGCGTTTTTTCTGCTCGTGCTGCGAAATGCGGCTGCGCTCGAACAATTGCTGCCGGATATTTCGCCTGCACAGCGGCGGCTTGACGTTGTCTTGCTGCATCGTTTGCTGCTGCACAAGTGCCTGGGAATCACAGCGGAGAAAGTCGCAGCGGAATCGAACATCACGTATGAGCGCGAAATGGATGCGGCGCTGGCGGCTGTCGATCGCGGCGAGGCGCAGGCGGCGTTTCTGCTCAACGCCGTGGGAGTCAAGCAAGTCGCGGAAATCGCGCTGGCTGGCAACGTCATGCCGCAAAAATCCACCGATTTTTACCCCAAACTGCTGAGCGGGCTGTGCATTTACGGGCTCTGAAGACGATATCCGCAAGGCAACCAAATACGTTGGACAAAGTGCTTATCTCTGTCGATTAGAAACAAGGTCGAGGGTTGTTTTGTTGGAGTTACGGGCGATTCTAATAATTCATAGGTCTGTCGATTAGAACTGCCAGTCGGGGGGAATTTCTCCGCGTTGGGGGAAATTGTGAAGGCTTACGCGCGCCTGCGGCGGATGCGCGGAAGGGTTCGGTTTACGCGGAAGTGGCGAGAACTGAAATCCGATCGATGGTCGCAGGTCAAGCGGGCCGATGGTGAAGGCGGTCGGCCCTACAGAAACAACGCGATTCGGGGAGTCGCGACGGGCGGGGTAAACCCCGCCCCTACCAAAGGCAACGGGCGCGGCAAGCAGCGCGCCTACAAACATAAGAGAGGCAAGGAAATGCGCCGAGGCGAGATTCTTCGGCGCAAAGCGTGCCTCAGAATGACAGATGAAAACCGAAGGCAGAGTACGTTATGCCAAAACGCGGAGACGCCAGCGGCGCTTCGCGCGGGCGCGGCAAGCGGCACCTCGCCACGGTGAGGAAGCCCTACAAACATAAAAAAGGCAAGGAAATGCGCCGAGGCGAGATTCTTCGGCGCAAAGTGCGCCTCAGAATGACAGATGAAAACTGAAGGCAGATTACGTTATGCCAGGACACGGGGGGCGTTCGGCGCAGGCGAACGCGAGTTGGGAGCCGCAGCAGGCACGAGGCGAGATCCTTCGAATTCGCCGAATGCGCTCAGGATGACAACAGAAGCAGGATCGAGTCGCTGCGCACCCTACAAAAAGCGAACAGCAGATTCCTCGTCGGATGCTAATCGCATCCTCACTCGGAATGACAAGTTACGGAGGGATCATGCCAAGATGCGGGGAGGCGAGCGGCGGTTCGGCGGGCGCGGCAAGCAGCGCCCCTACGAACATAAAAAAAGGCAGGGAAATGCGTCGAGGCGAGGTTCTTCGGCGCAAAGCGCGCCTCAGAATGACAGATGAAAACCGAAGGCAGAGTACGTTATCCCAAAACGCGGAGACGCCAGCGGTGCTTCGCGCGGGCGCGGCAAGCAGCGCCCCTACGAACATAAAAAAAGGCAGGGAAATGCGTCGAGGCGGGGTTCTTCGACGCAAAAGCGCGCCTCAGAATGACAAAGGAAAAGCAGAAGGCAGATGCGTTACGCCAGGACGCGGAGGGGACGCGATGGAGGCGGAGGCGCGGCGGAGCCGGGGGCGCGGCGGGGATATTTTGCGGCGACGTAATCATCGAGCAATTTGCGGAAAGCGGCGGCGAGTTCGTCGTACGTGCCTTTCAGCGTGACGGATTTTTCGCCGTCGATGTAAACGGGGCAGCTTGGTTCTTCGCCGGTGCCGGGGAGGCTGATGCCGATGTTGGCGGCGCGGGATTCGCCCGGGCCGTTGACGATACAGCCCATCACCGCGAGCTTCAGTTCCTCGACGCCTTCATACTGCGACTTCCATTCGGGCATTTTGTCGCGAATGTATTGCTGGGTGCGCTCGGCCAATTCCTGGAATGTGGAGCTGGTGGTGCGTCCGCAGCCGGGGCATGCGGTGACGCTCGGCGCGAAGGAGCGCAGGCCGAGAGCCTGAAGCAATTCGCAGGCGGCGTAGACTTCGTCGCGGCGGTCGCCGCCGGGGCGCGGAGTGAGCGAGACGCGCACGGTGTCGCCGATGCCTTCGCTGAGCAAAATCGCCATGGAGGACGCGGACCAGACGAGTCCCTTCGCGCCCATGCCGGCTTCGGTGAGGCCGAGATGCAGCGGCTGATCGGTTTTGCGCGCGAGTTCGCGATAAATGCTGACAAGATCGCGCGGACGGGAAACTTTGCAGGAAATAATGATTTGATCCTTGCGCAGACCGCAAGCGAGCGCGAGTTCCGTGGATTGCAGAGCGGAGATGACCATGCATTCGTTGATGATGTCTTCGGAGGCGAGGCCGAGATTGCGGTCGGTATTCTCCTGCATTTTCTGCATGACGAGCTCTTGATTGAGCGAGCCGCCGTTGACGCCGATGCGCACGGGCTTGCCGTTGTCGACGGCGACTTTGCAAATGGTAGAGAACTGTTCGTCGCGGCGCGCGCCTTTGCCGACGTTGCCGGGATTGATGCGGTATTTGTCGAGGGCCTTGGCGCAGTCGGGATATTTCGTGAGCAGAACGTGGCCGTTGTAGTGAAAATCGCCGATGAGCGGCGTGTCGCAGCCGGCATCGAGCACACGACGTTTGATTTCGGCGACGGCCGCAGCGGCTTCAGGAACGTTGACTGTGACGCGCACGATTTCCGAGCCAGCTTGCGCGAGTTCAAGATATTGCCGGACGGTGCTCTCGACGTCTGCCGTGTCCGTGTTGGTCATCGATTGCACGACGACGGGCGCGCCGCCGCCGACCTGGACTTTGCCGACCTTTACGCCGACCGTTTTGTGCCGCTGCGCGATTGCTGGTTGCATGGAGCCATCCCGGCGAAAAACTGCTTCCGCCGCATTGAATAGAATCATTCTATCGGAATTCAATGGAAGGATGCCAGTCGGCGAGGGTGTTTATTGCGAAACTATTCGCGGACGTGCTGGAAGAGACCGTAGAGGGTGATGCCGAGACCCAGGAAAAAGAAGAGCGGGAGGAAATAGGTGGTCAGCAGGGGCAACAAGGGAGCAAAGGGAACGTTGAATTTGTAGGGGCTGCTGGGAGACAGAAAATAGTCAATGGCGGCGACGAGCAGCATGTAGAAGAGGCCGCGGCGGATCGTACCCCTCTTCTGTGCGTAAGAGCGTGCACCGATCTGGGGCACACCAGGCACCGTTTCATGACAGTGCGGACAATCTCTGAATGAATCAGAGATCTTCCACCCACAAAATGGACATTCGCGAATACCCATATGCCCCTCGATGAGGAAGAGCGCCAAAATACAAGCGCAAAGTACTATGTTCAGGCTAGGTGACGAGTGTCACAGGGTCAAGCAAAGCGCTGGAGAATGACGCGTGAGAGGAAATCCCTGTACGAAGAGACAGGTGCGAGGGAGCGATGCAGACCGGGAGTCGCGCCGGCATTTCGCCGGCTTAGCCGTAAAAAACTCTGCCGAAAAAATCAGTGCGAGCCCGGAGCCACAGGAATGTGGACATCAGCGACGATTTTCTGAAATTCGGGATCGGAACGAAGCGAATCGAAGGCCGGGTCTATGCCGATATAGACCAGCCAGTCATTGCGATCCTCGTCCGCTTTTCGCAGTTGAGCCAGAGCTTCCTGCTTTTTCCCGATAAGCGCATTCAACATGGCCAAATGGTAGGGATTGATCGTTCCGGGCTCGGCCTCTTCGTGCATGGTGTCGATCAAAGCCTGAACAGACGCGTCGAAACCGCCGGTGCGATTCGCTTTCTCGATGATGGCGATGCGAGCAATTTGGCCCTGGCTGCGTAAATCGTTTTCGAGAGCCTGAAGCGCCTGCGGATGCTTGCCATCGCAGGCATAGGCGAGCCAGAGCTTGGTGCTTGCCGACGTGAAATTAGAGTCCTGCTCCAAGACCTTGAGAAACTCCGCTTCGGATCTGGCGAAATCGTGCTGATAGTAGTGCACCCATCCGACATTCGTTTGAATAATGAGCGACAGCGGATTCAATTCCCCGGCGATTTGCAATTGCCGCGACGCTCCGGAGAAATCGCGCTTCGCGGCGAGAAACAAGCCGTACCAGTGGTGTGCATGAGCGTCATTGGGATTGAGCGCCAGAGCGCGCAGAAATTCGGCATCGGCAGTTTTCCAGTCCCAATCGTAATGCCAGAGAGCGAATGCCAAGGCGGCATGGGCGGAAGCCAACGAATCATCGAGCGCGAGAGCGCGTTGTGCAGCGGTCTTGGCTTTGGGTATGGCGTCGCGGCCGGGTACGACGCCGTAATCGCTCAACAGATCGAAGCTATTGGCCAGCCCGGCGTACGCGGGCGCGAAGGCCGGATCCAGCGTGGTGGCTTGCGTGAAATACTCGACGCCCTTGTTCAGAGAGTCTGCCGTGCGCCGGTTTTGCGCGCTGAGGCCGCGAAGGTAGGCTTCGTAAGCCTGGACGCTGACAGGCCGGGCGTTTTCGAGGCGCGCTTGCTCTCCCGGCTGCAAGACGAGCTGGATGGTCTGGGCCACGGCGCGGGCGACGTCGTCCTGCAAAGCGACAATGTCGCGCGCGTCGCGCTCAAAACTCTGTGCCCAGATGTGACGATCATCGGCGGTTTCCACGAGCTGGGCGTTTATGCGCACGAGATCGCCGGAGCGCGCGACGGAGCCTTCCACGACGGCATCCACATTCAACTGCCGGCGGATCTCGGCGATGGGCTGATCTTTACCTTTGTACTGCATGACCGAGCTGCGGGATGTGACGCGCAGGAAACCGAGCTGGGCGATGTCGGTGGTCAGCTCGTCGGTCATGCCATCGGCGAAATAATCCTGGCCCGGATCTCCGGAAAGATTTTCGAAAGGAAGCACGGCCAAAGAGCGAATGCGTTGTTCTGCGACCGGAGGATTCGCGGCGCGATGACGCCAGTAAAGCCATCCCAAAACGAGGCCCGCGCAAATCACGACGATGACAACAGCGAAAACCCGGTCGTGAATTTTCGACTTGGTTGCCGAACCTCCAGCGGTTCGCTGCGGCATAGCGGAAACTGGACTCGCCGGTGGGTCGCCAGTCGGCTCGACCGTGACCGGCGCGATAAAACGGTACCCGCGGCGAGGAACCGTCTCCACAAAACGAGGATTTTCGGCATCGTCTCCGAGCGATTCGCGCAGCTTGCGGATGGCGGTGTTCAGACCGTCTTCAAAGTCGACGAACGTATCGGAGGGCCAGATGCGCTTCTGAAGTTCCTGGCGCGTGACGATCTCGCCGGGTCTTTCGAGAAGCATGGCGAGAACGTGGAAGGGCAGCTCCTGAATTTTGATTTTGGAGCCGCGCTTGCGGAGTTCCTCGAGGCGCAAATCTGCTTCGAAAACGCCGAATCGAGCAATCCTCTGAGGCGATGAGAGAGACATTGGCCAGAAACCGTTAGTCAATTCCTGCAGGTCGGTTGCAGGCCGTGATTCTATCACGAAGGACGCCGAGGGTCATGCGTCCAGTAGAGGCAATAAGCCTTTGAGGCCAGGCCGGTTGCCAGTACAGGATCCGTCGAGCAAATGAGCTTTGGGAGCCGATCCGACCTTGCGGAGGAGCAAAGCAAAATCATCAAGGGAGCTGACGATTTGGAGGGAACCATTCGCGCCGAGGGAATCGATTCGCCACGCTCTGCGAATTCAAGGGCCGAAACCGGCGCCCTTCGGCGCTAAAATGAAGCGGAATTGGCGCCATCCGGCCCGAACCCTATTGCATCTAAAGGCTCTGTGAGCGAAACATCCAATGCGCCTGCGGGCAAGTACTTCAGATGGAGGAATTCCATCCATGGATAAGAACGTGCCGCAATTATCGTACTCGGAGGTGACGCCGAAGGGCGTCTACACGAACCGGCGAAATTTTCTTTTTGGGCTGGCAGCCACAGGAGCCGCGGTCAGCGGATGGAAGAGCTTTTCGCAGTGGATGAGCGGACCGGCGACAGGGTCTGTGCCGGTGCAACTGAGCGGGTTCACGAAATGGGCGGGCAGCACGACGGAGCCCGTCACGCCGGAAAAAGACGTCACCACCTACAACAACTTCTATGAATTCGGCACGGACAAGGGAGATCCATCGGTCAACGCCAGGAATTTCCGCACGACGCCGTGGACCGTATCCATCGAAGGCGAAGTGAAAAAACCGCTCAAGCTGAACATGAACGACATCATGAAAATCGCGCCGCTGGAAGAGCGCATTTACCGGCATCGCTGCGTGGAGGCATGGTCGATCGTGGTGCCGTGGATCGGATATTCACTAAGCAATCTGATGAAGGTGGCGGAACCGACGCCGAAGGCGCGCTACGTGGCGTTCGAGAGCTATTACAACGTCAGCCAAATGCCGGAAGGCCCCAGCGCGGGAATTCCCCTCCCTTACGTCGAAGGCTTGCGCATGGATGAGGCAATGAATCCGCTGGCGCTATTGTGCGTCGGAATGTACGGCGAGACGCTGCCAAATCAAGACGGAGCGCCGGTGCGCGTCGTGATTCCGTGGAAATACGGCTTCAAGAGCGCGAAGTCGCTAGTGAAAATCCGTTTTGTGAAAAACCAGCCATCGACAACGTGGAATATGTCTGCTCCGTTCGAATACGGTTTTTATGCCAACGTGAATCCGCACGTTGATCATCCGCGCTGGAGCCAGGCGACCGAACGGCGACTGGGCGATTTTTTCCGGCGTGCGACGCTGATGTTCAATGGATATTCCGACCAGGTCGCCAGCATGTACACGGGCATGGACCTGCGCAAGAATTTTTAATCGTGAAGCGCGCGCTGAATTCCATCCTGACGAGCAAATGGACGAAAGTGGTTGTGTTTCTCCTTTGCCTCGTGCCGCTGGGAGTTCTCCTGTGGAAGGGCTATCAGGATGACCTGACGGCCAATCCCATCGAATTTGTCGAGCACTGGACCGGCGACTGGACGATCCGTTTCCTGATCATCACTTTGTGCGTTACGCCGCTGCGAAAAATGCTGCACCTGCCGCTGCTGATTCGCTTCCGGCGAATGCTGGGATTGTTTGCGTTTTTCTATGTGTGTCTGCACTTCCTGTCATGGGTCGTGCTGGACCATTTTTTCAATCTTCATGAGATGTGGACGGACGTCCTGAAGCGCCGCTACATCACCGTCGGTTTTACGGGATTTGTGCTGCTGCTTCCGCTGGCGATCACTTCGACGGCCGGATGGATCCGGCGCCTCGGCGGAAAACAATGGCAATTGCTGCATCGCGCGATTTATTTCGCGGCTATCGCCGGCGTGATTCATTATTACTGGCTGGTGAAATCGGACGAAACCAAACCGTTGCAATACGCCTGGATGGTCGGGACTCTGCTTGCGTGGCGCATCGGTTACTGGATTTACAGCCGACGGCAGCGCTCGGGAGTACGGACTCTGCCAAGCAAAGAACCCCCTACTGCAGAAATGGCCTGACGCCGCACTTCGCAGAAAATCGAGGATAAAAATCGCAAACCGGCAGATCCTCGGCCGGCGAATCCGGGCCTCCTCCTGTAACGGCTCTCGCGGCCTTCACGTCTCACACTGGGACAGCTTTTCTCGCGCAGGTCTGCACGCCAAAGACCTGGCTCTTCAGAGATGATTGCGGAGGATGATTGTGCGAAAGATCGGAATTGCTTTCCTCGCGTTGCTGAGCATCTTTGCGGTCCTGCCGGCCACGGCGCAAGCGCCGTCGCAGGCCGACCTGAACGCTATTTACACCATCAAGGACATCGGCTTCAATCATTCACAGGTGATGAACATCGAGAGCTACCTCACCGATGTCTATGGCCCGCGGCTCACGAATTCTCCGAACATGCGCGCCGCCGCGCAGTGGACAGAAGATCAGATGAAGCAATGGGGGCTGGCGAATGTGCACACAGAGCCGTGGCATTTCGGGCGCGGATGGTCGAACGAAAATTTTTCGGCGATGATGATTTCGCCGCGGCCTTATATTTTGATTGCGTATCCGCTCGCGTGGACTCCGGGGACGAATGGGCCGGTCACCGCGCCGGCCGTGCTTGCCGTCATCAATAACGAGCAGGACCTCGAGAAATATCGCGGGCAGCTCAAGGGGAAATTTGTGCTGACGCAAGTGCCACCTGAAGATCCGCTGCATTTCGACCCACAAGCGGAACGTTATACAGACGCGCAACTCGCCGAGATCGCCGCCGAGCCAGTGCCGGGCGAACGAAACACGGACCGCTTCGCGCAATTTCGCGCCATGCGGGCACTACGCGAAAAATTGCAGGCGTTTTTGGCCGCCGAAGGTGCCGCGGGATGGATACAAGCTTCGCGCGGCGACGATGGCACGGTTTTCGTCCAGTCCGGCGGGTCCTATGATCCGAGCGGTCCGGCATCGCTGCCCACCGTAGCGATGGCCAGCGAATGCTACGGACGCATCTACCGCCTGCTGGAAAAGAAAATCCCCGTGACGCTGCAAATCAACATCGCCAACAAGTTTTACGACGACGATCTGAATTCCTTCAACATCGTCGGCGAGATTCCCGGCACGGACAAAGCCAGTGAAGTGGTGATGATCGGCGGACACTTCGATTCGTGGCATTCGGGCACGGGCGCGACGGACAACGGCGCGGGCTCGGCGGTGATGCTTGAAGCGATGCGGATTCTCAAAGAAAGCGGCTTGAAAATGCGCCGCACGGTGCGAATCGGCCTGTGGACTGGAGAAGAAGAAGGCCTGCTCGGCTCGCGCGCGTATGTGAAGGATCATTTCGGCGATCCCACGACGATGCGACTCAAGCCTGAGCAGCAAACACTCGATGCCTACTACAACATTGACAACGGTTCGGGGAAAATCCGCGGCGTTTATTTGCAGGGCAACGAAGCCGTCGCGCCGCTTTTCGCCGAGTGGATGAAACCGTTCAACAATCTCGGCATGACCACGCTGACGATTCGCAATACCGGCGGGACCGATCACCTTTCGTTCAACGCCGTCGGGATTCCGGGTTTTCAGTTCATTCAGGATCCCTTGGAATACGAAACGCGGACGCATCATTCGAACATGGACGTTTATGAGCGCATCTCCGAGCCGGACATGAAGCAGATTGCGGTGATCGTGGCGTCGTTCGTGTATCTGACGGCCAATCGCGACGAGATGATTCCGCGGAAACCGCTGCCGCCACCTTCGACGAGCCCGTTCTGAGAAAATGAGGGGCATAAACGTGAAAAAAATCACTGCGGTATTAATCGTGGAGCGAGTGGAGCCGTGCGTCACATTCTGGGAACGGCTGGGTTTCAAGAAAACCGTGGAAGTGCCTGACGGAGACAGCCTCGCCTTTGCCGCGCTGAGCAAGGACAACGCTGAAGTGATGTATCAGACCTATGCGAGCGTGGAAAAGGATCCGGATGCGCTGAAATCGTTCGCGAAAGGCCCGACTTTTCTTTATGTCGAGGTGGAAAATCTGGAGGATACGATCGCGGCGTTGAAAAATGCGGAGGTGGTGATGCCGGTGCGGACGACGTTCTATGGCGCGAAAGAAATCGGTGTGAAAGATCCGGGCGGGCACATCATCACATTCGCGCAGTTCGCAGCGGCGGCGCAGGGGTAGGCTGCGTATCGCAGCGGCGAGCGAAGGATGGTGGGCCCGCTAGGATTCGAACCTAGAACCAACGGATTATGAGTCCGCTGCTCTAACCGTTGAGCTACGGGCCCGCGCGTATGGCCATTTTATACTGAAACGAGTGGCGAGGCTGCGGAAGGATTGTCGCCGAGCGCTTTGCGAGCTTCGATTCCCGCGAAAGATGCGCCCGAAAAAACCGTGGAAATTGCGCTGATCGAAGAGACGCAACATCACAAATCGCGACGGCCAAAGTGATAGATTGCGATGACGAACGCAACGAATAGATAAAATCCCGCGTAGCCGATCATGGCTCCGCTCGGAATCGAGACATTGGCGAATGGCGAGAAAGGCAGCGAGCCCGCCAGCGGCGTTTGCATTTCGAACGCGGCGCGACGCCAAATCGATTCGCTCGGCATCACGAGGCTTGTGAAGATGCCGACCGCGACCAGGCGGGGACTTTCCGTGAATCCGCTCATTTGCTCGAGCCATCCTCCCATGAACGCGAGACCGTGAAGGCCGAGCACGATGACGCCATTTGTCAGCGTGGAAAACCAGGTGCCGAACATCAGCGTGGCGCTCAAGACCAGCAGGCATTCCAGAAAAACCAGCAGCGCGCCATGAACAGGATTTTCGGGCGCCACGCCGCTCAAACCATAGGCGACGGCGATTGTCCCGCCGAAAGTGAGCGCGACGAACGCGGCGATCATGCCCACAAATCCAACCCATTTGCCGAGAAGAATCTGCCAGCGCGGGACGGGCTTCGTGGCGATCGCATGAATCGTGCCGGAATTGATTTCGCCCGAAATCGTGTCGACGGAAGTCAGGATCGTCATCACGACGGCGAGCAGGTCCACGACGTAAAGCCCGATCATCAACATGGAGCTGAGCACTTCGTATCGAATGAACGGCGCAGTCGAACGCGCGTCGAAATCCTTCATTTGAAAATGCAGCGCAAGCCCAAACAGTAGGAGGAAACCGAGGCCGGCGAGCAGCGCCGTCCACAGAATTTTTTTGCGCGCGGCTTCGCGAAACGTGATTCCCGCCATGACCCAGCAGCCTCTCACAGTCCGCGATCCTCCCCCATGATGCGCATGAAGAGATCCTCGAGCGAAGCGCGTTCCGGCGTGAAGGAATAAACATCCGCGCCGGAAGCGGCGAGATGGCGGAGCACATCCGGAACAATCTCTGCCGAGCGCATCGTGACGATGAGTTGCTCGCCTTCGAGATTCACCGAAGTGGTCCACGCGGCCAGCCCGGCGATTGCCTGCTGCGAAAGCTTTCGCACACGCGCGACGGCGCGCACCTCTTCCTGGCCAAGCGCGCTCAGATTTTTTGCAGCGACTACTTCGCCGTCTTTGAGGAAGGCCACGTTGTCGCACGTGATCTCCACTTCGCTGAGCAAATGCGAATTCAAGAACACCGTCGCGCCGCGTTCGCGCTGCGCGCGAATCACGTCGCGCACCAGCCGGCGCCCCATGGGATCGAGCCCCGAAGTCGGCTCATCGAGAAAAATAATCTCCGGTTCATGAATCAGCGCCTGCGCCAGACCGATGCGCTGCATCATGCCCTTCGAGAAATCGTGAACGTGTTTGTCGCGGTGGGGCGTGAGTCCCACGAGATCGAGCATTTCCGGAATGCGCTCGCGCAGCCGCGCGGCGGACATTCCGCAAAGGCGTCCGTGAAAACGCAGCAGTTCGGCGGGCGTCAGCCAGTCATAAAAACGGAAATGTTCCGGCAGGAATCCGATTTTGCGGCGGACTTCCACGTTTCCGGCGGGCGCGCCGAGCACATAACCTTGACCGCTTGTCGGCTTCACCAGCCCCAGGAGCATTTTGATCGACGTGCTCTTCCCCGCGCCATTCGGCCCTAGAAATCCGAAGATGGAGCCGCGCGGCACGGTGAGCGAAAGCTTGCGCACTGCGACCTTGCGGCCGTATTCCTTGCGCAGATCCTGCGTATGAATAGCGAAGTTATTTGCGGCTGGCAGTTGCGTCTCCCGGAGTCATCATTATTGCAGCGAATTCGCCAGAGAGACGGCGTCGCTCGGATCTCCAAATCCCGTAAGCGAATAAACGATTCCATTCTTGGACCATAGAAGCGCGTAGGTCGGGCCGCGTCTGCCGGCCATGTTCAGCAGCGTGCCTTGAGCGCCGTTGACTTTCACCACTTCATAAGAACGCATGAAGCGCGGAATCGAGACTCCGAGCGTTGCTTGCCAGTTCACTGTTTGCAGGAACTGCCTCGCTTGCGGCGGAGTCATTCCCGCGAGTTCCAGACCGATCTCCGCGAGCTGCTGCAAGTCCAAACCAAGCGGCGCATTTACCACGGGACTTGGGCCTTCGCTGAGCATCACGCAATTGTCGTATTGCATGGTGGAAGGCGGGGGAGTCGCAACATTGGCGGTCGCGCTGGGCCGACCGGGACACGTGCCGTAGCGCGCGTGGACAGTCTTGGGAACTGTCACGGCAACTGTGGCGCCGTCGAGCGATTGCGGCAGAACCAAGTCCGGGCGCCCAGCCTCCTTCAGGATTGCCTGAAGCCGCGTGCGATCTACAGTCAGATTGAAGGCGTGCTCGCCGGCGACGGTGATTTCGGGAGCATCTTTACGGCCCGCGAAAAGCTGCACGGAAAAGCCTGCCAGCTTGCTCGCTGCTGCGGCGTCCGATGCGGGCTGCGCTTTTTCGTTGACGGTCACGGCGACCTTGTCTGAAATCATTTGCGTCACCATCTGTTGCAGCGCCGCATTGGCATTCGGCCCTACAAAATTCGACAGGTCCACGTTGACTGCCTGCGCTTTCCGCATTCTCAGGGAATCGAAGAAGTTTTGCGTCAAACGGCGCGTGCCTCCAAACCCAAACCACGCGGCAAGAATTAGGATGACAATGACGGCCGCGCCGATGGTTCTGCCGCGCGCGGAAGAATTATTCCCCATGCGTACCCCTCCTGGTTTTCACGAAGAGACTACCCCGGCCGTCCCGATCCAGCCTTAAATCAAAATTAATTTACGTTTAGCTTCTCTGTTCCTGCTTTTCCGGATTCACGGTTCGTGGTATGGGTTTGTTCCGTCTCGCTTCGCCGGAGGAATATCATGAAAACAATTACGGGAAAAAACTATTTCGCATTTCTGGCAGCACTATTCGTCCTGACGCTTGGAATGCCCGTGCGCGCAGCCGAGCCTATCGAGCTCGTAGCGAAATATCCGATGCCGGCGGATGTGAAAGGCCGCTTCGACCATCTCAGTGTCGATGTGCGCGGCAATCGCCTGTTTCTTGCAGCGGAAACCGCTCATGAAGTTCTCGTCTTCAACTTGCACACCGGCAAATTTATCCGCGCCATCACCGGCATTGGGATTCCGCATGCCATCTTTGTGCGCGAGGACCTCAACCGCATTTTTATCACCGACGGCGGCGCCGGCGAGGTGAAGATGTACAATGGCCGGACTTATCGCTTGCTCGGCGCGGCAAAGCTCAGGGTCGATTCCGATTCCATCGGCTATGATCCCGCGACGCATTTTCTGTACGTCGTCAACGGCGGCGGCGATGCGCACGAAACTTTCTCCATGCTCAGCGTGATCAATACGAATACGGGAAGGAAAGTCGCGGACATCCAGATTGATGGCGACACGCTCGAAGCCATGGCTATCGCAAAAGGCAGCGCGAAGATCTACCAGAACAATCCTTCAAAGAGCGAAGTGGACGTGATCAACCGCGAAACTCGGAGACTTCTCGCGCGGTGGCCCGTCACGATGGGCAAGCGTAATGTGGCCATGGCTTTCGATGAAGCATCGCATCGGTTATTCGTTGCATGCCGCAGCGGTGTCATCGTTGTTTTCGATAGCGAAACGGGAAAAGAGCTTCAAACCTTGCCTATTTCCACGGGAGTTGACGACCTGATTTTCGATGCGCAATCGAAGAGGATTTACGCCTCGTGCGGCACTGCGCCCGGCGCGCTTTTCGTCTATCACGAGGATGACGCAGATCATTACTCGTTACTGGACAAAGTTAGTTCAGCGCCCGGCGGCAAGAATGAAGTTCTCGCGCCTTCGCTGGGACGCTTGTTCATTACCGTTCCTCCACAGGGCACGGCTCCGGGCGAGGTTTACGTGTACGCGGTTCAGTAATTTAAGGTTGCACCGCAGGAATTTTGTGCAGGGAAACCTCGTGTGCTTATCTCTTTGCGCGAGGCCTGTGCTCTCTCTACTAGGAATCCACTGGCCGCAAAGCTTGCTCTGCAGCCAACCCTAAGCGCTCGCCGCCTGAGTAAATGACGAAGCGCTGGTCACGCAGAAAACCGATCAGCGTCATACCCATTTCGCGCGCGAATTGCACTGCGAGGCTCGAACATGCGGAAACGGACGCGACAACGGGCACACCCGCCATCGCGGCCTTCTGCACAATTTCGAATCCGCCGCGCCCGCTGACCATCAACAGACAATCGGAAAGCGGCTGCTTGCCTTGCATCAGCGCCCAGCCAATGATTTTATCCACGGCGTTGTGGCGGCCAATGTCTTCTCGTTCGAGGATGAGCTTGCCGTTCGCGTCGAACAATCCCGCCGCGTGCAACCCTCCCGTGCGGCCGAAGATTTGCTGTCCCGCGCGCAGCGCCTCCGGAATGCGGCACAAAATTTCCGGCTCGATGCGCAATTGCGATTGAATCGTTTTCACTCCGCGGGCGCGCACCGCGTCGATGGAAGCCTTGCCGCAGATGCCGCAACTCGAAGCGGCGAAAAAATTTCTTCGCGTCTTCTCCAATTCGAGGTCTGTGTTGGCGGATAACTCGACCAAGACGATATTTCCGCGCTCTGCCGCCTTGCATTCCTGCGCATGTGCGATGGACAAAATCTGATCGCGTGTTTGAATGATCCCTTCGGTGAAAAGAAAACCCGCGGCCAATTCCAAATCGTGGCCCGGCGTGCGCATTGTGACGCTCAGCGCGCGCCCATTGGCGCGAATTTCCAGCGGCTCTTCGCCCGCCAGATAATCCTGCGCAGCGCGAACACGGCCAGCGGCCCACTCGTGAATCAGCGTGACATCAATATCGCGCGGGCCTGCTGCCATTGGCTTTCTCCAGCTATTCCTTTCGTGCCTCTACGCGGTCGTCATAGCCTCGGGCACCGTTTCAGCCGCTCGCGATGCCGGGATGATTTCCACGACGGCGTTGTAGTCCGGCACACCGCTTGGATCGAGGCATCCAGCAGCAATAAGAACATTCATTTCGGGCCAGTGGCCCTGCACGCTGCCCGGCTTCACGCGGTCGATTCGTGCGCGTCCGCGAAATTCGCCGCGCTCGTTGCGCACGAGGATGGCATCGCCGTTCGTCAAGCCCAAGCGCTCCGCGTCTTGCGGCGAAATGAAAATATCCTCGCGCGCCGCACCCGTGAGCGGATCCGTTGCGGCGTGAATGATGCTGTTGAATTGCTTGCCACGCCGCGTCGCCAGCAGGAAATGCCCCGGAGGGACGCGTTCTTCGGGCAATTCGACGACGCTGAAATGGGCCTTGCCATCCGGCGTCGAGCAACGATCGGCGAGCAGCCGCGGCCCGCCATACTGAAAATTGTCGCCCTTCTTGCGCAGGTTCCCAATGCCATTGTATGCCGGGCAGACGCGGTTGATTTCGTCGCGAATCTCCTGCGTGTCTTTCCACGAGAAAATTTTCGCAGCGCGCGTGGGATCGGCCTGGCGCGCCACAAGCACTGGAATTCCCCACTCGTCTTTGGTTTCCGGAAGGCGCGGCCCGGGAATTTCCGGGCTGTAGATGACGCGCCTCTCCGTGCTCGTCTCCGTGCCGCCGCCGCGCTGCTCATAACGCGTCCGCGTGGGCAGCAGAAGCACGGTGTCCGCCGGCTCGACGAGCATGTTGGAGCTGACGGCGATGTCCTGATGGATTCGAAGCTTGATATTTCCGACGGCTTTTTTGACGCGCTCCGGTTCCGGGAGCGTATCCACAAAATTTCCGCCGCTCTGCCAGAGGGCATCGATTTCTCCACGCTCCGCTGCCAAGATCATGTGCGCCGCCGTTAGTCCTTTCCATGTCGGCGGCACAAAACCCCAAAGATCCGGCTGCGCCAGACGCTGCGCATTTTCGTCGTTCACGGGCAAGCCCATCGCGTAGGCGGACGGCTGGCCGCCCATCTCCGCGCCTCCCTGCACGCCGCTGTGACCGCGAATCGGCATCAAGCCCGTGTGCGGTCGGCCGATATTGCCCTTGGCAAGCTGCAAATTCACGATCGCGCGCACGTTGTCGCTGCCATAGCGATGCTGCGTGATTCCCATGCTCCAGACGGCGATGGCGTGCCGCGCCTTCGCGAAGGCCTGGGCGAATCGCAGCATGTCGGCGCGCGCCAGGCCCGAGCCGCGCTCAAGGGCCTCCCACGGGAGGCTCTTCACTCTTGCCTCGACGTCGCTCCATCCCGCCGTGCGCTCGGCGACAAATGCGCGGTCCACCCAATTGTTTTCGATCAAATGCTTCAGCACGCCATAAAAGAACGGAATGTCCCCGCCGATGTGGACCTGAAAAAAATCGTCGGCGAAACGCGTTCCGAAGAGCGCGCTCTTCGCCACGGAAGGAACCCAGTAGCGCTCGAGGCCCGGTTCGAAATACGGGTTCACGACAAAAACTTTCGTGCCTTTCTGCTTCGCGTAATAAAGATATTTCGTGCTCACAGGCTGATTGTTGGGCAGGTTCGTCCCAATCAGGATTAGCAGGTCCGCGCCGATCCAATCCGAATAGGAGCACGTCGTCGCCGCGCATCCGACCGTAGCCATCAGCCCGGCCGTGCTCGGCGCGTGGCAGATGCGCGCGCTGGTATCCACATGATTTGTGCCAAAAAATCGCGCGACCTTCTGGTGTGCGTAATACGCCTCGTTGGTCACTCCGCGCGAGGTCAGGAACCACGCCAAGCGCCTCGGATCCGTCTCGCAGAGGCCCCGCGCTGCAATTTTCAGCGCCTCTTCCCACGCAATGCGGCGAAATCCCTTGTCACCGCGCCGGCGAATCATCGGGACGGAAAGCCGGCCGAGCCGCGACAGGTGCCGCGTTCGCATTTTCGCGAGCGCATCGGCGTCTTCCAGCAGGCGCGAATCCATTGCCGGCATGGTGTTCAGCCGCAGCAATTTGAGCCGCAGCGCGCAAAGATGCACGCCATCCATCGTCCAATCATGCATCCCCGTGGTGCCGAGCGAGCAGCCGTCGCAGCAGCCGTCGTTCAAGATGCGCCATGCGTAGCCCAGTTGGTCGCGGTTTTCCCAGATTGTGCTGAGAATTTCCTTGTAGGCGCGAGGATGCCGTTCGTTCAGGCCGTAAGGAACGAGACTCACCAACTCTTTGTGTTTCCCGCCGCCGTTGCTCGTCGTTTCGTTCGCCATAATTCTGGTCTCCGTGCGGCGGAAATACTTCTGCTCGGACTTCGCTGCCTCTGCCTCGCCATATTTGTCTTACCGTGATTCCGCTTCTCGGTCAAGCCGCGGCATTCGCGGCTTTTCAATCCACTTTTCAATGCAGCTTTTCGATCTGCTGCTGCACCTGACTGCGAAACTCCAGAGGATGCGCGACTTTCTGAAACGGCTCAGGCGTTCCGCCGGTGCCGATCACGACGATCGTTCCATAACCGAGCATTCTGCCGAAGAGTGTCTCGCTGACTTCGATGCTTTCCACTTTATTCAGCAGCATTTCGATGGTGGTGCGGCTGGCCAGACCCTTTTTGATGACCACGCGGCGGTTCGTCACGGCCATTTCCGTGGCGTTCCGCCGCAGCATTCCCGCGAAAATCGTCGCCACGCCGCAAAGGAGCAATGCGGCGCCGCCGGCTTCCATCAGGTGCGCGTTCCCAACGGCAATTCCTTTCTGCGTCAGCGCATAAACGATGAGGATCAGTCCCGGGAGCGCCAGGAGCAAGATTCCCACAATCATGTGGCCGAGCATCACGATCCAGTGCAGCCGGGTTTCGTAAATCACCGTTTCGTCCGGGACCAAATTCTTATCGATGTAGCCCATTCGCGCTCTCCTCGCATGCCTGCACAGTTATCCGCCGCAACATCGTAATGAAAAACGGAGATAGTCAAACGCATCGCCGACGATTCGCACGTTTATATCACAGCGCGCAAAAAATTTGAGAGGCAGGGAACTCCAGGACGCAAGAGGCCGCGGAGGCGATGCGACGGGCTATAATTGGCCATTGCTGCGCACCACAAAGGGCGCGGCGAAGTGCAATTCGCCAGATGCGATGGCCGGCAAGATCTACATTTTCGCAGCGGACACGATCCTGATCGCGCATTTGCTTTTCATCAGCTGGGTGATTTTCGGCGCATTCTTTACGGGCAGCCGGCCGCGGTTCGCGATCGTCCATATCCTGACGATCGTTTACGGCATTTTTGCGGAGACCACTCCTCTTGTTTGTCCCCTGACGCTGGCCGAAAATTGGTGCGAAGCTCGCGCGGGCGTTTCGCCTTATCATGGCCCGTTCCTGTTGCATTATTTGGACGCCACGGTTTATCCGAACGTGCCGCTTGCGCTGCTTATTACTGTCGCGGTTTTCGTCTGCGCATTCAATTTGGGCCTCTACGCATGGCGTTTCTGGCGGCGAGGCTCGCTCGGTTGAACTGGCGCGCGGCGCGCTTTTCCGCGCATAATGGCGATTCGCGCGATGCGCGGGAGGAACGAATGGCGGACAAACTTTCAGACTTCGAAAAACTCCGGGCGGAGATGAACGAAGAAATTCTCGACTGTGGCCATCTGGGCATGAAGCGCTTTTTCGCGCTCGACCATCAGGCCTATGAATCTGGCGCGCTGCCGGAAAAGACAAAAGAATTGCTCGGACTCGTCGCTTCCGCCGTGCTTCGCTGCGACGATTGCGTCACGTATCACCTGCTGCGCAGCGCTGAGGTTGGATGGAAGCGCGATGAAGTCATCGACGCGCTCCATGTCGCTCTGATTGTCGGCGGCTCGATCACCATTCCGCACGTGCGCCGCGCCTTTGCGCGCATGCGCGAAATTCCGGCGCTGAAGCCATGAGTAGAAGTGGAAAGACCGGCTCAGTCGAAGGGGAGAGCCGTCTCGCTGTCGTCGATGAAAATTACGCCGACTCCGACGCGATCGTCTTTTCGAGCGGCGTCGCAATGAACCACTGATCCGCGGAGCGCGACGGCGTTGGGTTGTTCGGCCGTGCCGCATTCGACGCGAATGTGGATTTGCGATTGCAGTTGCGGAGCGTGCGAAAGCCACATATAGCCGCCGCGCAAATTCAATTCCTTCATCACGGCGTATTCCTGGAAGCGAGTCCCATCCTTGGCGTGTCCGCTGACCGTGGCGGAAAAATGCACCGGCCGGCGCTGGCCGACGCGTGACTCGCGCAGCTTGAATTCCGCGGTCTTGTCGCACAGATGCACGGCCATGCCGTCTGTGGCAGCCCAGGTATTCGAGAATTCCTGGCGAGCGGCATGCAGATAGCCGTCCACGACGCGATCAGAGGAATCCGGGTCATGATGAAACAGCACCAGATTTTTCACGCCGCATTCACGCGCCAGTTTCACGCTCTCCAGCCAGCTCGAATGGCCCCAGCCTTTTCGCGTGGAAGCGAGCTGCTCGGGCGAGCATTGCGCATCGTTGATGAAAACGTCGGCGCCTTCGGCAAGGCGGCGCAAATTTGCGTCCATTTCCGGGATACCGGGCTCGTTGTCGGTCGCGTAGACAATGGTTCCCGCGGGGGTTTCCAGCCGGTAGCCGAGGCAGCCCTGCGGATGATTCAGCCACTGCGTCTTCACCTTCGTCCCTTTGACTTCAAATTCAGTTCCGCCGGAAATTTCCGAAAATTCGCGGCGGGCGTGCATAAGCGTCAGGTCCACGGGAAAATACGGGCGCGCCAGTTGCGCTTCGAGCACCTGCCGCAGGCTGTCGCGGCCGAGATATTTGGATTGGAAGCTGTAAAAATGAAAATCATTTTGCGGCAAATAAAAGGGGCGGAAAAAAGGGACACCTTGAATATGGTCCCAGTGATAGTGCGTGACGAGAACGTGAGCTTGCTCGGCATGTTCGCCTTCGGAATTCGACCAATGATTTCCGAGCATGCGCAGGCCTGTGCCACAGTCGAGAATGAAGCGAGTCCCGTTTGGCGCGGCGATATCGATGCAGGGCGTATTTCCGCCGTAGCGCCACATTCCGCGGTCGAGCGTCGGAATGGAACCACGCACTCCCCAAAAAGTCAGCTTGGCGACGTTGCGATGCATTGCAGGGGCTTTCGCGCGAGCGAGAAGACCCCCACCCCCGAAACGCGAGAGAAAAAATTCTGAAATCAATTTCATCGTAGGGGCGGCGGAAGGTGAAGTCAAATGCAAGTTGGCTGCGCGTGTCGTGGTGGTGAGCTTGCGTACAGAAGGGTTGTCATCTGCGCGGAATTTTTTTGCGAAGGCTGCGCGCGGCGCGTCTCTGAAGGTAGAATCGCAACATGCATGCGCACGGGCATCACGCTCACGGAGGAGATGCGCACGGGCACGCCGCAGGATCAAGCGCGGTCCTCGCCGGCGCGATGGTGGCGACACTTGCGCTCGTCGTAGCTGAATTTGCGGCTGGCACGCTCGGCCATTCCATCGCGCTGATCAGCGACGGCGTACACAATCTGACCGACATACCAACGATTCTGATTTCCTGGATCGCCGTGCGATTGTCCGTGCGGCCGCCCACGCCGAAAAAAACCTATGGGTACCACCGCTCAGGAATTCTCGCGGCGTTCGTCAATGCGATCGTGCTGATTCTAGTGGCGCTGTATATCCTGATCGAATCTTACACGCGCATGCGCCGGCCATTGGAAGTGCAAACCGGACTGATGCTCTGGGTTGCCGTGTTTGCTCTGGGCGTCAATGGCGGAATCACGCTGGCGCTTGTGCGCGGGCGCGAGGACCTGAACCTTCGCAGCATTCTGATTCACAATTTCGGCGATGCGCTTTCCAACGTCGCGATTTTTGCCGGAGCGCTGGCGATTCGCTGGACGGGCGCGCGCTGGGTGGACCCCGCGATCGGCATGGCCATCGGCGTGATGGTGCTCTGGAGCGCCGTGGGAATCTTGCAGGAGAGCAGCCACATTTTACTCGAAGGCCTCCCGCGCGATTTGCGCCTCGAGGACGTGGCGCAAGCCATTCTTAAAGTGGATAATGTTCAGGAAGTGCACGACATCCACATCTGGACGATTGGAACGAATTTGCAAGCCCTTTCCTGCCATGTGCGGATCCCCGACATGCACATGGAAGAGAGCGAAAAAATTCTGATGGCCATCCAGCAAAGGCTAGCCGGCGAATTTCACATCACGCACACGACGATTCAATTCGAACGCGCAGGACTTCCCTCTGACGCGGGCTACTTCATGCCCGAGCCGATGCGCCATTCCTAGAAACCGGCCCTCCAGACGCCCAGAAAAGCCCCGCTCAGCAGGCTGCAGAAACGCGCGGCGCGACTGACCGCGCTGCCAAATCGCGCTTCCGGCCGGAGGACGGCAGAGCTTTGCCGGTTGCGCGGGATGTGCTATAAACGGTGGGCCGATGGGGATGGAACAACCGCGACGGACGCGCGTCGAGAGATTGTCCAGCGAATCGAAGCGGGCGGAGCCGGCGAAAGCAGGGGTGGATCCGGTGCATGCTTCGGTTTACTGCCCTGTTTGTTATCGGCGACTGGAGCAGCACCGCTGCAAGCTGGTTTGCGATGCTTGCGGATACTATATGTCCTGTTCGGATTATTACTGAGCCGGATGATTCGAGAATGCTTGACTGGGGTGGAGCGTCGCGGAGACGCCGGCAATGAAACTTGAACTGGCCAGGAGGCGAAAAACGTGGCACTGAGAATGACTGATCGAGAAGTGAGCGGGGTCACTGTCGTGGACTTGGACGGACGAATTGTGCTGGGCGAAGAGAGCAATTCGTTCCGGGAGCGGGTGAAGAGCCTGCTGGCGAGCAATCACAAGAAAATCGTGCTGAACATGTCGAACGTCACGTACATCGACAGCGCCGGCCTGGGCACGCTCGTTGCGACGTTCCACAGCGCGCGCTCGCAGGGCGGGACGCTCAAGCTTTCGAATCTTGGGACGAAATTCAAGGAAGTCCTGCAAGTGACGAAGTTGATGACGGTCTTCGACGTCTACGACAGCGAAGCAGCCGCGGTGCAGAGCTTCGGCAAGTAAATAACTCGTATCTTTAGACACCAAGCGGCCCCGGCAAAAAGCTCGGGGCCGCATTTCTTCGCATGGTTCTCCCTGGCTTTCCGGCCTGCCACGGTTGTTCCCAAATCGCCGGTCCTGACGTATAATTTACCTAGCGTCCAACCGTCCCCGCCACTAGGTGGCGTATGAGCTTAATCTGGGATTTAGTGAACAGCTCCGGGCCGTTCAGGGAGCGAAGTGCGCATACGGGTTCGCAGGGGGCATTTTCGGGGGATGGGCGGGGCCAAGACCGCCGAAGTAGCTCACGCCAAAGCATTTACATTCCTCTTTTTGTCTACGGCTATACCGCCGACGACCGGCCCTTTCATCAAGAGACGAATACTTTACAGGTGAATGCCGGCGGGGGCCTTCTGCGGCTGGATGCTCCCGTGCGCTGCGGCCAAAAGCTGTTGCTGACGAACCGAGTCACAAATAAGGAGCAGGAGTGCTACGTCGTCGGACTCGAAAAAAGACCACGGCACTCGGATTTGCGCGTAGGGGTGGCCTTTGAAAAACCGTCCCTGGAATTCTGGAAGACGAGAACATGAGCCTTTCTGTGCGGCTGGGACAAACCTGCTGAATGGCTAGTTCTTGTTCACGGGCAGGCGCAGCCGCGCTTCGCAACCGTGGCCGACTGCGACGTTTTCCAGGCTCAGGCTTCCGCCATGAGCTTCAGCGATTTGCCGGCTGAGAACCAGGCCGATGCCGGAGCCGCTGGGCTTGGTGGTAAAAAACGGCACGAAAAGGTTCGCGGCACTCGGAATTCCCGGGCCTTCGTCGCGGACCCAAACTTCCAGCGTACCATCCCGCGCTTCCCATCCGACATTCACGCCGCCGCCAGTTTCGCTCGCGGCTTCGACGGCATTTTTTACTAAATTGATGAGGACCTGATCGAGCTGGTCCGGATCCGCTTGAATCGTAAGCTCTGGTCCCGCCTGAACGGGGATCTGCATGCGCGGATCCAGCGCCGCGGAGCGGAGAACCCACGGGCCAACTTCCATGGGACGAAATTGCGGCGCGGGAAGGCGCGCGAGGCGCGAATATGCATTCATGAAGCGAGACAAACCGTCGGTACGGCTGGCGATGACGGTAAGTCCGCGGCTCAAATCATCTTCCCAATCCGAAGGACGCTTTGACCTCGCCATAAGGCCGGAAAGGCTTTCCGCGATGGATTTGATCGGCGCGAGGGAATTATTCAATTCGTGGCCGATGACGCGAATCAACCGCTGCCAGGCAAGGCGCTCCTCCTCGCGAAGAGCCTGGCTGAGATCGGAGATAACAACCAACTGATGCGGCTTGCCACCTTCGCGAAAGTTGCCGCGATGAATTTCCCAGCGGCCCATTTTGCCGGGAAAAGCGATCTGCGCGACGTGAGGCGTTTCAACGGTCAGGCAGATTTCCACGCCGAGTTCCTTGGCTGTGCGGCCCAGAGCGCGCTCCGCGGGCCGATTCAGGATGTGCTCGCCGGCGCGATTGAGCAGACGAAGGCGATTCGAAGAATCGAACGCGAAGACAGCGATATCGATCTCCTCCATCACCTTGCGCAGCAGAGCCGTCGCTTCCACGGCGCCGAGGCGCTGCTGATAGAGCGTCTCACCGAGCGCGTTGACCTCGCGCATCACTTCGCCAAGGGCGTCGGGAGTTTCCGCGCCGCGGGCGCGAATGGAAAAGTCACCTTCGTGAAGAGCGGCAAGCATGTTGGACACAGTGCGCAAAGGGAACGTGACGCGGCTCTGCGCGCTGAACGCAAACGCGAGCCATGAGACGACAATCACAATCGTGAGCGTCCATACGATCTTCGGATCGTGCTGGCCGGTCCAAAGAAGGACAAGCCCTACCGTCGATCCGGAAAGCCCCGCGAGGAGGGCACGGATGAGAATGCGGCGTTCGTAGGCGAGAGGCTTCACAAACTATGTTTCTGCAGGCGCCGGTAGAGCGCGCTGCGGCTGAGCCCGAGCGCCTTGCTCGCGTGGCTCACGTTTCCGCCATAGCGGCTCATGGCTTTTTGAATCAAAGCGCGCTCGACGTCCTCCAGGCCCATATCTTCGATGCGTATATTTCCCTCGCGCACGGGACGAAGGCCAAGATCGCTGGCGCGGACTTCCGGGCCTTCGGCGAGCAGCACGGCGCGCTCGACGGAGTGGTCGAGCTCGCGAACGTTTCCGGGCCAGGGATGATCCATCAAAACCTTCATCGCTGTGGGCTCAAACGCCTTGATGCTTTTGCGATATCGCTGCGCGGATTGCCGCAGGAAATGCATGGCGAGGAGCGGGATATCCTCTTTGCGTTCGCGCAAAGGTGGCAGATGAATCTCGATGGTGTTCAAACGGAAAAGCAAGTCTTCGCGGAAGCGGCCGGATTCGACTTCTTTTTGCACGTCGGCGTTCGTGGCCGAGAGGATGCGCACATCCACACGGCGCGTGGTCGAGGAGCCGACGCGTTCGAGTTCGCCAATTTCCAAAGTGCGCAGCAGCTTGGCCTGCAAATTCAAAGGCACGTTGGCGATTTCGTCGAGGAAGAGCGTTCCGCCATCGGCCAGCTCGAAGCGGCCAACGCGGTCAGCTTTGGCGTCGGTGAACGCTCCTTTGACGTGGCCGAAAAGCTCGCTTTCGAAGACGCCTTCGGGCAGGCCGCCGGCATTGACCGTGACAAAAGGCTTTCCCGCGCGCGTAGAAAGCGCCTGAAGCGTTCGCGCAATCACCTCTTTTCCCGTGCCATGCTCGCCGGTGATGAGAATGTTCGCGTCCGAAGGGCCGACGCGCGCAATCAATTCCATCACTGGACGCATGACGGCGGATTCGGCGATGAGCATGGGGCGGCCATCGGCGCGCAACAGGCGATTTTCCGCCTCGAGACGCACGCTGTGGCGAATAGCGTGGGCCAGCTCGATTTGCGTGCGCAAAATGGCCAGCAGGCGCGCATTCTCCCAGGGCTTCTGGATGAAATCCTTGGCGCCGCGGCGCATGGCTTCGACGGCGAGATTGAGGCTGCCCCAGGCGGTCATCACGATGACCGGAAGGCTGCCATCGCGCGTGCGAATTTCCGTCAGCAGGTCGAGCCCTTCCTGGCCGGAAGTCGTATCGCGCGCATAGTTCAAGTCCATGAGAACGGCGTCGTATTCGCGGGTGTCAAGTGAAGTCAGCAATGTTGCGGGAGAAGGAACGGCATCCGTGTCAAATCCTTCGCCCTTGAGGAGCAGCCGCAGCGCTTCGCGGACGTCCGGCTGATCGTCCGCGACGAGAACGCGCCAGCGCTGTGTATCGAGTGAAGTCATTGGTCCAGCCTTCCCAAGAAAACGGAATAGCAACTACTCATAACGCAGAGCCACCAAAGGATCGACGCGCGCGGCACGATGCGCCGGAATATAGCATGCCAGCAATGAGACGAGCCCGAGCAGGCCGATCCCAGCGGCGAGAACAACCGGGTCCGTAGGCTTCACGCCGTAGAGTTGCGAAGCCAGGAGCTGTGTGGTTTCCAACGCGCCACCAATTCCCAATAAGAGCCCAATGGCCGCGAGCAGCATGCCCTGACCGATCACCATGCGCAACACATCCGAAGGGCGCGCCCCCAGCGCCATGCGAATGCCAATCTCGTGTGTTCGCTGCGCGATAGAATAGGCCATGACGCCGTAAGTTCCCACAGCGGCGAGGATGAGCGCAAGAGCAGCGAAGACGCTCATCAGAAACATCAGAAATCGCTGGAAAGAAAGCGCCGTCGAGCGAATCTGATCCATGGATTCGATGTGCCCGGTCGGCAAATCCGGCGCGGCATCGTGAACTGCCGTTTCCAAAGCGTGGCTCAAGCTCAAAGGCGGCTGCGCCGTGCGCACGAGAATCGACACCGGGAACCACGACTGATAACCCTGAATTGCTCCTGAATCCTGCGCAAGAGGAACAAAAACGGTTGGCGGGGCCGGCTGGTCCAATTGCGATTTCACATCGCCCACCACGCCCACAACTTGCCAGGGCTGGCCGCCTTCTATCTCGAGATTTTGTCCGATGGGATCGCTATGGGCAAATTTCTCGCGCACAAATTCCTGATTGACGACGACCACTTTGGCCGCGCCGGACGAATCCGCTGGAGAAAAAAACCGGCCGCGCAACGGCGAAATTCCCAGCGTGCGGAAATAATCCGGGCTTACGGTGCGAATATCAGAGGAGATGCCCGCAGACTGGCCTTCCGAGGGAAGCCAGATAAAGTCATTGCCACCAAAATCGAAGGGCAAGCCTTCGCCCACTACAGCGGCGCTTTGCACGCCGGGGATGGACTGCACTTTGCCCAAAATTCCCTGATAGAAGCGGTTGATTTCCGCAGCGCGCGCATTTTCCTGCGCAGGAGTGGCATTGGCAGGCAGCTGAGCGAAGTGTTGACCCGTGGTCCAGGTATTGAGCACGAGAATCGGGCTTGGATCGAAACCAGGATTCGTGTTCATCAGGTTCGCAAAAGTTTCGATCAGAAGCCCGGCGCCTGCCAGCAAAACGAACGACAGCGCGATTTCCGCCACGGCGAGAGAATTGCGCAATCGGCGCCTGGCCGTCCCGGAGGTGGCGCGTCCAACGCTTTCCTTCAGCGAATTATTGAGATCCGCTTTGGACGACTGAAATGCGGGCGCGAGGCCGAACAGAATTCCCGTGAGAAGCGAAGCAAGAATCGTGAAACCAAGCGCCCAGCGATCGAGGAAAATATCATGCACGCGCGGCAAATCCGGCGGCGCCAGCGCCAGGAGCAAATTCAATCCCCAATCCGCAAGCAACAATCCCAGCGCGCCTCCAATGATGGAAATCAAGAGACTCTCGGTAATCAATTGCCGGAAAAGACGCGCGCGGGTCGCACCCAGCGCCGTTCGAACAGCAATTTCCTTGCTGCGACCTGCGGCGCGAGACATCAGCAAATTCGCGACATTGACACAGGCGATCAAAAGTACAAATCCGATCGCGCCGAAGAGCACGAGCAGGGGCGTGTGATAGCCGAAGGAAATCATCGACCGCAATGGCTGGACGCTCAAAGCTGCATGATTCTTTGGCGAAAAGCGGCGGGACTGGGATTCCTTGACGAACGGGCCAAACGCAGTCCCGAGATAGCTATCGGCTTGCGCGAACGAAATGCCTGGCTTGAGACGGGCAAGAACGACGTAGTTGGTTCCGGCACCCATGGTACGGTCGACCTGCGCTATAGTTGTCCACAGATCTGCGGATGGGCTCCCACCCGGCCCCCACGCGCCTTGAAGGCTGTGAAAGCCACCTGGCATGACGCCGATCACAGTGAAGGGATTGCCGTCGAGCGAAATTGATTTGCCGATGATGCCGTTCTCACTGCCGAATTGCGATTTCCACAAACCGTAACTCAGGATGGCGGTGTTCGGGCCACTGGGACTGTCCTCGTCCGGCGAAAATGTGCGGCCAAGAGCAGGCTCGGCGCCGAGGACACGAAAATAATCCGACGAAACCCGCAGTGCGCGAACGCGCAGCGGCTGCTCTCCACTGGAGAGATTGAAACCCGCCTGAGTCGTCGCAGCCACGTATTGGAAAGGCTCGCTGTGCGATTTCCAGAACGCGAATTCGCGCGCAGTAAAGCCGGAATAATCGAGCTTGCCATTGTAGCTGACAGAAAGCTGCGTAATGCGATCCGGCTGCGGATACGGGAGGGGCCGCAAGAGAACGCCATAGACGACGCTGAAAATAGCCGTGTTTGCGCCGATGCCGAGCGCGAGCGTCAGAATAATCACAGCGGAAAAACCGGGATTTGCCTTCAGCGATCGAAACCCAAAGCGCAGGTCTTGCCAGAGACTATTCACGTCAATGATCCTCCAGAAATGCCGAGGCACGTCCTCTGCCGGAAACGGCCATACGGCAAGTACTGGGATGTCAGCAGTTTACCACAGAATGCAGAGACTCTAGGGATCCGGCACTGTTCGTTTTCGGACAGTTCGTTGGCTAGAATGAACAACGCAAATTGCGGCAGCGTGGCGATCGGCGACTATTCATACCGTAAGGCTTGCATCGGGTCAATTCGCGTCGCGCGTCGGGCGGGGATATAGCACGCCAGCAGCGCGACGGTAAGCAAAATGGCGATGGCAATCAAAGCGGCAATTGGGTCGAGGGATTTGATTCCGAAGGTGAGATTGGCCAGAAGGCGCGTCATGGCGTAACCCCCAACAAGTCCAAACAGAATCCCAATAAGGGCGAGTTTCATACCCTGGCGAATCACAAGGCGCAAAACGTCTGCCGGCTGCGCTCCCAGAGCCATGCGAATACCGATTTCATGCATTTGCTGCTCGACGCCATAGGAGATCACGCCGTAAATGCCGATGGCAGCAAGGGTCAGCGCCAGTGCAGCGAAAAAACTGACCAGCGTGGTATTCAAGGCTTGCGACGAAACCGATTCGGAAAGGAGTTCTTCCATCGAATGCACGTCTGTCACAGGCTGATCTTTGTCGACCGACTGGACCGCGCTCTTGGCTGCGCTGGTGAGCGCCATCGGCGGACCGATGGTGCGAAGCACGATGCGCATGATGCGCGAAGGGGCCTGCACGTAAGGCAGATAGAGTAGCCCGGGCTTCGCGTCCCCTCCGAAGCGGCCCAGCGCAGGATCGTTAACGTCGTTCACGATGCCGACGATGTTCAGCCAGGAATCGCTCACCGCCGGGCGCCACGGAGACGATGTGGATTCCTGCAAGTGCAGGCGGATGCGGCTTTGGAGCGGATCCTCGTTCGGCCAATATTGTCTGGCGAGGGCTTCATTGATGATGGCCGCGCCCGCAGACTGGCTATCGTCCGTGTCTGCAAAATAACGCCCGCGCAGGAGAGGAATCTCCATGGTGCGAAAATAACCGGGAGCAATGATCCGATACTGAGCAACATATTCCAGCCGTGGAGCGAGAGCCGGCCGGTCGCTGATATCGAAATTCGCGAAGTCCGTCCAGGCCGTCAGCGGCAGAAAGTTAATCGCGCTGGCGGAGCTGACTCCGGGCAAGGCGCGCACGCGCGGCGTAAGCTGCTGAAAAAATGTTCGGATCTGGCTTTCATTCGGATAATGGGATTCCGGGAGCCAGACCTGCATGGACAGGACATTTTTCAAATTGAAACCCGGGTCCACGGAAAGCATGTCGTGAAAGCTGCGAATCAACATCACTGCGCCGATCAGCAGGACAAGCGAGAGCCCCACTTCGGAAATCGCCAGGATGTTCCGCGTGAAGCGGCTGCGTACCGCACCGGCGGAACCGCGCCCGCCTTCCTTGAGCGATTCGTTCAGATCGGCTTTTGAAACTTGAAAGGCCGGAGCGAGGCCGAAAATGATTCCCGTGGCAATCGTAGCGCCGAGCGTGAAGAGCAAGACCGGCAGATTGATGCCGATTAAACCCATACGCGGCACCTGATTGACTGCGCCAATGCGGGAAAGGAGAGCCGGCAAGAACTCGAGCGCAAAATGGGCAAGCAAGAGCCCTGCTGCGCCGCCGAGAAAAGCGAGGAGAACACTTTCCGTGAGAAGCTGGCGAATCACACGCGAGCGGCGTGCGCCAAGCGCAGAGCGAATGGACATTTCCCGTTGCCGTGCCGAAGCGCGCGAAAGAAGCAGATTCGCCACGTTCGCACAGGCAATCAGCAAAACCAAACCGACGGTGGCCAGCAAAATGAACATCGAGTTTCCGCCGTGCTGGCTGAGATCCTGGCGCATGGAAATAACCAGCACGCCGGTTCCCTGATTCGTCGCCGGATATTCCATGGAAAGACGGCTGGAGATCGGCTGCAAGTCCGCATTTGCGCGCGCGACAGAGACGCCCGGCTTGAGGCGCCCCAGAACGATCAGAGAAGGATTGTCGCGCCGGATTTCACTCGGCTGAAAGGAAAGAGGCATCCAGAGATCCAGCTGGCGCGCCGTTCCGGTGGTACCGAAGATGTCGAATCCCTTTGGCAGAACGCCCACGACGGTATAAGGCTTGTAATCAATCGTGATGTTGCGGCCGACGATGCGAGGATCGCCTCCGAAGCGCTGCTCCCAGAGCCCGTAACTGATGATGACCTCTTGATCATGCCCGGGCTGCTCCTCATCGGGCCGAAACGTGCGGCCCAGTGCGAGCTTCACTTCGAGCATGTCCAGAAAATCCCAGGAGACGTGAACGCCCCAGAGCTGCACTGGCTCGCCGGCGCCTGTGAGATTGAAAAACCAGGTTTGGTACGCAACCAGATGCTGGAAGACATGGCATTGCGCGCGCCAATCGAGAAAATCCGCGGGCGGCGTCGAGCCGCGTGTCAGTTTGCGGTTGAAATCGGTCGTCCAGACGTCAACTAATTGCTGCGACTCAGGAAATGGCAAGGCGCGAAGAACAACGGCATTGACGATGCTGAAAATGGCTGCGTTGGCGCCGATGCCCAGCGCCAGCGTCAAAACCGCGATCGCCGCAAATCCGGGGTTCTTGCGGAGCAGACGCCAGCCGTATTCCAAATCGCGCCAGAAATTTCCCATTCAGCTTTATTCGATTCCCGGAGAAAGTGAGCGCCAACCGGTCTGCCTCTGACCGATACAGGTGCATCTATATACCATTTAGCAACACAATTTGCCTATTCATTTTAATGGCTGCGGGAGCCGATGGGCGGGTCCAATATGGCCGCAGTTCCGCGGGCGAATGCCAGAGCGCAACTCCGCCAGCCGCAAGGAAATGAGAAAAACAGCAAGGTCTGTGCCTTCGTGCTTCAGTTGATAGCCAGGAGAATCAGCGTGGCGTCGTCTTGAAATTTTTCGCCGCTGAACTCAGCAACGCGGCTTAGGACTTTTTTCTGAATTTCCGCGGCGCTGAGCAAGCGGCTCTGCTGGAGAATTTCGAGCAAACGCGCTTCGCCGAATTCTTCCTCGGTGCCGTCGGAAACTTCGGTTATTCCATCGGTGAAAAGCGCCAGGCGATCGCCCTCCGCCAGCGCAACTTCCTCTTGTTCGTAGCGCTCCTCCTCAAAAATACCGAGCGCCTGGCCGCCAGAGCTCAAGCGGTCAATGGAGCCGTCGCGCCGCAACACAATGGGCGCGTTATGTCCTCCATTGGAATAGAGCAAGCGGCGGGACTGCGCATCAAAAATCGCGTAAAAGAAAGTGATGAAGCGGTCCGAAGCCGTATTTTTCGCGATGATGCGATTGAGCCGCTCGGCCAGGTTCGCCGGCGGGAGGTCCTGTACGGCCAGACTGCGGACCGTGGCCTGAAGATTGGACATCAGGAGCGCCGCGGCGATGCCCTTGCCCGCCACGTCGGCAATAGTCAGCGCGAAGCGGTTCGCATTTACTTCGATCACATCGAAATAGTCGCCGCCGATGCCATGCACGGGAAGCCAGGAACCGGAAAACTCGCACCCGGGAATTTGCGGAATCTCTTTGGGAAGAAAACCCAGTTGTGTGCGCTTGGCTTCTTCCATGTCGCCGGCTGCGCGTTTGAGCTTTTTGGCGTGTTCCTGATCGTCCAGTTTGGCCTTGCGCACACGCTGGCCCTTCTCGATTTCGATTCGCACTGTCTCGAGAAGGCGCGCGTTGTCCCACGGCTTCAGGACAAAATCGCGCACGCCTTCGCGCATGATGGCGACGGCCAGCTCCACGCTCCCCCAGGCTGTCATGGCCACAATCGGCAGCGTGTCGTCAATCATGTGAACTTGCGAGAGCAAGTCCAGGCCTTCTCGTCCGGACGTGGTGTCGCGGGCGTAGTTCAGATCCATGAGAAGCAGATCAAAGGGACGTTGCGAAACAGCAGCGACAACCGCTGCCGGCGAGTTGACAAGCTCGAGCTGGTAGCCCTCGCTTTTGAGCAGCAAACGCAAGGCCTCGAGAATGTCGGCCTGATCGTCGGCGACAAGAAGGCGCAGCGGTTGCGTACTCGTGTTCGAGGACGAATCCGCTGCGGATTTGATTTCAGATTCCACGGCAATGACACCAAGGCAGCTTCAGAGCCAACGCCTGCGAGAATTAATTACATGAAACTAAAACGATTACAAACTCAAGACGCGGGATTTTCGCTGCATTCCGACCGGTAGCGGGACTGCATTGTCCCGATTCCGGACACTATCCTAATTTTGACAAGCTGAAAATCATAGAACACAGAAAACTCCAAAAAGTCGGACGCAGAGAGTGCGCCAAGTTTCAGGCTCGCGTGGCTTGGGATGCGCCATCCACAATCCAGCCGTCGGCCAGTTGAATGATGCGATTTCCGTAGGCGGCCCAGGCTTCGTTGTGCGTCACCTGAATGATTGTGGTGCCTTCATCGTTCAATCGTTTCAGCAGATCCATGATCATCTTGCCCTGACTGGAATGCAGGCTGCCGGTGGGTTCGTCAGCGAGGATCAATTTCGGATTGCCGATGACCGCGCGCGCAACGGCGACCAACTGCTGCTGTCCGCCGGAAAGTTGATTGGGATAGAGATTTTTTTTGCCGACAATTTGAAAGCGGTCAAGAATGTCGGCGACCATGCCGTCGCGTTCGGACTTTTTGATATCGCGATAGGAGAGGGGGAGATCCAGATTTTCTGCGACTGTCAGATTGTCGAGCAGATGGTACTGCTGGAAAACAAAGCCGATGTATTTCTTGTGCAGCTCGACGCGCTTGCGATTGTCGAGCTTGTGGACTTCGTGATTGGCGAAATAAAATTGGCCTTTCCATGCGCCGTCGAGCATACCGATGATGCCCATGAGCGTGGACTTGCCGGCACCGGAGGGGCCCATGATGGTGATGAATTCGCCCTCGCGCATGTCCAGGTTGATGCGACGCAGCACCCAGGTCTTACCGGCGCCAGATTCGTAAAACTTCTCGATATCGATCATTCGAATCACGTTTCATCTCCCGCAAATTCAACGGACCTAATTATAGCGAACCTAAGCAGAGTGCGAAATGTGGCGATTAGAAATGAGGCGATGCTGTGTTTTCAATGACTTACACCCATTTCTAATCGCAGCCGTGTGGCGATTAGAAATTTTGCTTTTTGTTCGCCATGACTCACTTTACCGCACAGGCCGGCAGAGACGCCTGAAACTCAAAACTGCGGGCTGCCAGCCCCTCGTTCGCCGAATGCCGATTTGGAAGCTGCCCAGCTTGCGAACCGGCGAACCGCTTCGTTTGCACTTTTCCCGCGCTACGCCGCCCTAGTGCGATTGCGGCGTGGGGCGGATAAATTTCGAGTCGTCCACGGGCACGTTGTCCTTCACATCTTTGATCACATAGGTGGATGTTTGCCCGTTCGTGTACCACGTAATCTTGTACGGAATATTCACGCCGTCATTCTGGCGGTAATCGGAATAGTCCACCTCGATGGGCAGAGCGCCGAATATCGTGCGATCACGAATCATGCGACGCACGAGCAAACCGGACTGCTGATCGAAGAAGAGAAACTCCAGAATGCCGTCGGGCGCGGTCGCTTGTACGGCCCAAGTCATTGCGTCTCCGATTTTCGCCTGTCCGCGAAGCCGCTTGGACGTGTAACCGTTCAACGCAGCGATTGGATTTATCTGTGCCTCGCGGCTCAGGACAATGGCGTAAAATCCACTCGGCTCAAAAGTTCCCCGGTTCGTCGTGACCCAAGAATGCGTGCCGTCGAATCCCGCGGTCGTAGTTCCCTGCGAACTGCCCATGACGGAATACATTTCGTCTGGAGCTCTTTGATACATTTCTCCAGAGAATGTTTGCCCATTGTGCGTCTCATCCATCTGGAGCACGCGCGTTGTGATCTTATTCAGTGCGTCGGCTCCGCCCTTAGCCTGCGCGAATTTGGCCAGTACAGCGTCCAGCGTGGGAGCACCCGGCGCGAGGCGAGAGAAATCCGGCTCAACCGCTTCCGGAGGCAGAGCGGGAACACCCATGGGCTCATGATGTCCCTGATGGCATGTGAAGCAGCTCACTTCGGGCCGACCTTCGAAATTGTCTTTATTGATCGCGAAAAGCATGGTCATCATCTGGCGCGCGGTTTGCTTTGCGCGCTTATCATCGCTCGGGAAATTGCCCTCGACATGGCAATAGTTACACTCGACACCCAAAGCGGAAGTGATATAGCGCATGCCGGGCAGGAGCTGCGAAGCGGGAATATCCTTGAGGACCTGGATATTCTTGAATTGCTCTCCCGCAGTCTTTTCCGCAGGAGCCGGCTGGGCCATCTGCGATTGCTGCGCTTGAACGCCAAGGCCCATCGCCAGGGCCAGAGTCGCGGCAGCGGCCAAAACCGTGGGATGAATCAGAACTCGCATTTTTGCTACAAATTCTCTCATTTCCAATCTTGCGAACATCTCCCGCATTATGCCCTCCCGGAAGTAGCGTTCACGAACACTGGGCCATCCATAACCAAGACGCATAACCGATGGTCCAGGTTCCCGGCATTCTACCTTTCCGAGAGGATTTCGCGTAGCCCTCCGACGCGACGGTGATTAGGTCAGTTTGAATTTTGACTCCTTGTGTCACGATCCAGAAATTCAAACTAACCCAACGTCGATGCGCGAAAAAGCGTCATTCATAGCGCAAAGCCACAATCGGATCCACGCGCATGGCGCGGCGCGCCGGAATATAGGAAGCAAGAAACGCGACGAGCGCGAGAAGCACAGCGACGATCAAGAAAGTGAGCGGGTCGGTTGCCGTGATGCCGAAAAGCAAACTGGACATCAGTCGCGTGACCGCGAATGACAAAGCGATGCCGACAACCACGCCGATGGCGGCCAGCCACGCTCCTTCGCCGACGACGAGACGCAGGACATCGCTGCGTTGCGCGCCGAGGGCGACGCGAATGCCAATTTCCTGCGTGCGGCGCGTCACTGAGAAAGCGATGATGCCGTAAATGCCGACGGCTGCGAGGGCCAATGCCGCGCCAGCGAACGCCCCGGCAAGAAGCAGGAGGAAGCGTTTCTCCGCCATCCAGCCGCCCAAGGCTTCGGCGTAGGTGGTGAATTCCACGGGAATATTAGGATCGAGCTCGTGAAAAATTGCACGCGCCGCAGGGACAATGGCGCCCGCCGGCAGCTTGCTGCGCAACACAATGGCGGGCGCGCTATTGCCGCCGAGACCGCGCTGGCGATAATCCACATAAACAAGCGCAGGCGCAGGCTTGTTCAGTCCTTCCGCGCGAATGTCGCCGACAACTCCGACAATCGTGAGAGGCTTCAAGATGCCGTCCATGTTGCTGAAGTCGATCGTCTGGCCGACAGGGTTCTGGTTTGGCCACTTTTCCTTCGCGAGCGACTGACTGATTAGCGCGACGTTCGGTGCGTCAGCACCATCCTGCTCATTGAAAAGGCGGCCGCGGATCAATGGAACCCCGGCAGCGCGGAAAAAACCCCCGCTCGTCACAGCGCGATCCCCTTCGCCAGTTTGTTTTGGGTTCAGCGCCATACGTCCCCATTCATCAAAATTCTTGGGCCCTGGCTGGCCATTGAGAATCAAGAACAGGCCGTCGGGAAAGCCATCGGGATCAGCAATGGGAAGCGCGCCGGTTACTCCCGCGGATTCGACGCCGGGAATGGCACGGACTCGCGCCAATGCATTATCGAGGAACTGCGTCTGGCGCACGATATCCGCCTGGGTCATGGGACCATCCTCGGGGACGGGAAGCGAAAACTTCATGACCAGCAAGTTTTGGCCGTCGAAACCCGGACTGACGGAAACCAACCGCAAGAAGCTCCGGCCCAAAAGACCCGCGCCGACCAGCAGCATGAGCGTGGCGGCAATTTCGCCAATCACCAAAGCGCTGCGCGCCCGGTGGCTTCCGCCGCTGTAGCTGCGCGAACCGGCGCTGAGGGAGTCGTTCAAATCCACGCGGCTGGCACGCCAAGCGGCGAAAAGACCGAGGCCCAAGGCGACGATCACCGTCGCACCCACAGTGAACAACACGACGATTCCATTGAGCGCGATGCCCTGCTGCCGCGGCAGACTTTCCGGAAGGATCGCGGGGAGCAAACGCACGGTCCACGCCGCAAGCAAAATTCCCAGCGCGCCGCCAGCCGATGCCAGAGCCAGCGATTCGGCGAGCAATTGCTGGACGAGACGTCCGCGGCCAGCGCCCAGCGCGGCGCGCACAGCCAATTCCTTGCGGCGTGCCGACATGCGCGCGAGCAGTAATCCGGCGACGTTTGCACAGGCGACCAGAAACAACAGAATCACAGCGCCGAAAAGCGTCAGGAGAGAGGTGCGTACGTTCCCGACCATCTCATCGGCGAAGGGAATGACCTCAGCGTCTTGCAGAAAATAGTCGGAGTTTTCTGTTTTCCCGTATTTCGCGTTGATGCGGCGTGCAATGGTGTCGAGATCCGCGCGCGCTTGCGCGAGGGTCACACCATCACGGAGACGCGCGATGCCTTCGCCATCGTGGGATGTGCGGCTGGTTCCCCAGCCGTAGCGTTCCCAGGCGGCCCAAGCTTCCACGCCGGAAGGAAAATCGAATCCCTGCGGCATCACACCGATGACGGGATAGACCGTTCCGTTTACGGTCAGGCGAACCTGGGACAGATCCGCGGCGCCGCCGAGAAATCGCTGCCAGTAGCCATAACTCACGATGATCGCCGGCGCACCGTGCTCGACAAGCTCATTCGGCGCAAATGTACGCCCGCGAAAAGGCTCAACGCCGAGCACCTTGAAAAAATCCTGAGAGATCAAGCCAACGTTCATGCGCGTGGGTTCGCTTCCGCCGGAAACGGATTCGGGAATCGCGGCGAACATGGCCAGCGCGCTCAATGTGCGATTCTGGGCGCGAAAATCGAGGAAGTTCGGATCCGCTGGATGCGCGCGATGGCCGTGGGCTTCGAGTTCCCACACGGTCACGAGCTGCTGGGGATTCGGATACGGGAGCGGACGGAGCAAGATGGCGTCTACGACGCTGAAAATGGAAGTTGCCGCGCCGATGCCCAGAGCCAGCGTGAGAATGGCCATGACAGAGAATCCAGGATTTTTGGAAAGCGTGCGGATGCCGAAACGGAAGTCCTGCCAGAAGTTGTTCATCGCGCCGCCTCCCCTCTACGCACAGACACACCCCCGGCCTTAGAACCATTGACCGGGGAAAAAGGTCTGTTAACGCTCTCTATTAGACCGCTTGTGTGCGAGCGTGCGTGGTTTCTTCGACGATGCGCCCGTCAAACAAGTGAATCGAACGATCGGCCACGCCCGCGAAGCGCGGATCGTGCGTCACCATACAAATCGTGGCGCCTTCGCCGTGCAACTGACGGAGCAAATCCATCACCGCTTCGCTGTTCTTGGAGTCCAAGTTTCCGGTAGGCTCGTCCGCCAGCAGGATGGAGGGCTGGCCGACCAAAGCGCGCGCGACAGCGACACGCTGCTGCTGACCGCCGGAGAGCTGCGACGGGTAGTGCTTCATGCGATGAGCCATGCCGACACGCTCGAGCACCTGCTGAACGCGCTGCTTGCGCTCGGCGGAGGCCATGCTGCGATAGGTCAGCGGCAGTTCGACGTTTTCGAAGACGGTGAGATCGCCGATCAGGTTGAACGCCTGGAAGATGAAGCCAATTTCGCGATTGCGAATGCGCGTGCGATCCGAAAGAGAAAGATTCGCGACGGGCTGATTGTTGAGCGTGTAATTGCCATCGGTGGGCGAATCAAGCAGGCCGAGAATGGAAAGCAGAGTTGATTTGCCGCAGCCCGATGGACCGGCAATAGCGAGGAATTCACCGACTTTTATTTCGAGATGGACACCGGCGAGGGCGTGGGTCTCGATTTCATCGGTAAAGAAGACCTTTGTCACGCCATCGAGATGAATGAGGGCTTTCTCCGGGCTGTTCATACCTTTCTCCTTTACCTTCAAATAGTAATACTAGTGGATGCGAATTCGCGGAAAATTGTCGTAAGCCGACATGTCGGAAAGAATGACGACGTCGCCGACTTTCAGACCTCGCAGAATCTGAACATCACTGACCGAGGCTTTGCCAATCTCGACATTCACAAGTTCTGCTTCCTTGCCGTCGGGCGTTTCCTTAAAGAGCCCGACCTGGCTATTTTGATCGCCGTGGACGGGGCGGCCGACGTGGAGGACGTCTGTCAGTTTGTCGATCAAGATCGTGCCCTCGACGCTCGAATTGGGAACCGCGCCGGCGGGCAGCGGCCCATCCAGATGGACGTCGACAGTACGGGTTCCGTTAGCAACGGCAGGATCGATTCGAATGACATGGCCGGGAATCAGGCCGTTATGGGTGTCGACCGAGGCGCTCTGGCCGAGGCGAACGTCGCCGACTTGCGTTTCGGCAATCTGCAGAGCGGCCTTCAATTTCGATTGCTGAGCAACGGTGGCCAATTCCGAGCCGGGCTGCATGTCCTGGCCAACCTGAGCGGGTTCATCTTGCAGCACGCCATCAATGCCAGCGCGCACGGTCAGGGCATTCACTTCACTTTGGTACAAGTCCACTTGCGCCTGATCCTGAGAAACGACCGCTTCCTGAACAGCCAGTTGCGACTGGACGGATTTCTCGAAGTCGTCCACCTGCTTCTGCGCCAATTCGTCTTCCGATTTCAATTCGACGGCCGCGACCTGGGATTTCTCGGCAATGACCTTCGCGACGACACCAACCTTGTATCCGGCTTGGTCGGCCTCCGCCTGCACTTCGGCCTGGCGGTATTGCGAGCGTACTCCTGCGGCCGTGGAGCGCAACGACATCAAATTGTTACTCACAGACGCTTGCAGGCTGCTCAACTGCGCTTGCGCGGATTTCAATTGATAGCGCGCGCTGAGAAGTTGCTGCTCCAGCGTAGGATTGGTCAGAACCATGATCACGGAATCGGGTTTGACCGGCGCGCCGGGAAGAATCAGGCGCTTCAAAACGCGGCCATCGGTGTTGAGAGTAATCTGGGTAATCGTTTCCGGGACGAGAGTGCCCAGACCGCGAACTTGCAGGAGCATATCTCCGCGCTTAACCGTGTCCGTATAAATGACGGAGCCATCCACAGTGGGCGGGGCGGGCTTGAGCCTGGATAGGCCCCATGTAACCAGAGGCACCAAAACAACCACCGCCGAAATATACATAATCCGGCGCATCCGCTTTTTTCGCTTAACTTCTGGCCGAACAATGTCCAAGGTCGCGTTCTCCTGGCGTGGCTAGTCGCAATTGGCATGCCGCCATGTCCGCCAATTAACTCTTTCAATCTCTTGAAATTACAATAATTATACGCCTTGCTCTGGAATACTGCACGCCCGATTGTGGGACTCGCTCGTCCCACAAGCGAACACACAATCAGAGACTTTCTGATCGCCTCCAGCCCCGGCGTAACTGAAGAATCTGGAACTTTAGCTCGAGCAGTGTGTTAATTGCATCCGAGGGGGTATGATTCGAGCACAGTTCCGTTTTGGGCTAAACCTTGATATCTATACGGCTGTATCTTGCATCTAAGCCAAGCGATTGGGGCGTTCCTGCGGCGCCGCCGCTTTTCGGCGGAAAATTTGTCACGGATATGAAACATGGATGGACCGAAACTGGAAGCGCAGTAAAAAACTTTGATATGAGTCGCGCGTCTTAAATAATCAACCTGCAGTCCGAGGAGGAGCAGAGTGAGTTTCGATGAATGGAATTTACCGCGAGTGAGTTCGATCTTCGCCAAAGCGGGACGCTTCGTGATGAATCACCGGGTGGCGGCCAGTTTCACGCTTTCCGCTCTGTTGCTTGCCGGCGCGATTCTGCCGCTCCTTGGACAGCAACAGAAGCCGGCTGTTCGCGAGGCCCGCAAGGGCGAGAATGAGCGCGACTCCGCGCTGCAAATCCGCAAGCGCGCCCAGTGGTTCTTCCAACAGCGCGCCTATCCTCTCGGTTACATTCCGGCGGATGCCCGCGTCAAAGCCTTGCGCCAAAAGGCGCAGATGCGTCAAGCAAATGGGACGTTCATGGGCCGCTTTGCAGCTTCACCGTCGCTGGCAGCAGAAGGTTCCACAAAGACTTTCAGCAATTCGCCGGTCGCGATCAGTTCCACGACGTGGACTCCATTGGGGCCCCAGCCAACTTCCAGCGATTTTTTCGGTTTCACGTCGGGACGCGTGAATGCCCTCGCCGTCGACCCGTGCGATGCGACGGGCAATACAGTCTATGCCGGAGGAGCGGAAGGCGGCGTCTGGAAGACTACGGATGGAGGCAGTACGTGGGCGCCGATGACGGACAATCAGATTTCCATTTCGACAGGCTCGCTTGCCGTCGACCCTGTGGCCGCAGATTGCACAGGCGGCGCGCCCAGTGCGGGCGGCCACACGGGCGCGATCTATTACGGGACTGGCGAAGAGAATTTTGCCTATGACAGCTTCTACGGCGCGGGCGTATTGATTTCGCATGACGGCGGGACCACGTGGGTGAAGGACAATACATTCGTAATCGAAGCGGGGGGAATTCCACCATCGATTACGCCGCAAAGCAGCCAATTTGCAGGCCCATTCATCGGAACGATTTCCGTGGATCCGGCGACGAGCGGAGCCACACAAGTTCTTCTTGCCGCGGTCGAAGGAATCAGCGCGCAATCGCACTCGGGCATCTGGCGCTCGACAAATGGGGGCGCGAGTTGGACGCTGGATCCGCCGAGCTCCTACTCCGGCGATAACGGCCAGTATGACAACGCGACCAGCGTGGCATTCGATCCCAACGACAGCACGGGAAATACTGCGTTCGCAGCTCTTGGGGTTCCCTTCTGCACGGGGAGCGGCGGCACATGCAGCTCAGCAAACCCGGAAGGCAATAACGGCGTTTATAAATCCACGGATAATGGCATGACCTGGACGCGACTGGCGGGCCTCGATACCGCCGCCGCCAATGCGGGACTAAGCAAATCAAACTACGGACGCATCACTATCGCCGTGGGACCGTCGAGCCCGGCAAGCAGCCCATCGAACACTGAAGTTGTCGTGGCCATCGCAGACATCACGACTTCGTCGAAGAACCTTCTCGGACTGTTTAAGAGCGTAGATGGCGGAAATACGTTCGCGGTAGTCAACACGGGCACTGCTCCCATATTTTGCAACGCGCAGTGCTTTTACGACATGACCGTCAGCATTGATCCCAGTAATGCAAACATAATTCTGCTGGGCGGAGGCCCGGCGGCGCTGGGCAAAAATTCAAACGGGGGCAACAACAGCGTCCAGTGCGGCCAAGTCCCGGCGAATTCCGGCGTTTCCGATGTCCTCATCTCGACGGATGGCGGAACGACATGGAACGATGCCAGCTGTGACAATTCCTCAGGAGCATTCATTCACGTGGACACGCACGCATTTGCCTTCGATCCGAATGGCGCAGTCTACGTGGGCAATGATGGCGGCGTCTGGGGCTCGCCGAGCGGAGGAGGCAGCGTGCTGGCCGGGAATGGAGGCCAGACCTGGAACGACCTGAACGGGACGCTGAATCTCACGCAATTTTATCCGGGTAGCTCGATCTCTCCGTCCAACCCGGAAATCGCTTTCGCCGGGGCGCAGGACAATGGCACGCAGCAATTCAATCCGGCGGCAAACGGGAATCCATCGAACCCGCAAGAGTGGATTGATGGAGCGGTGTGCGGCGACGGCGGATGGACGGCGATCGATCCTTCGACGCCAAGCACGGTTTATGCGGCTTGTGAAGCGATCGGGCAGTTTGGCGAGATGAACAAGAATCAATCCGACGGTTTCGTTGGCACCGGGCAATTTTCGAACTGGATTGGGCTGGAGACGCCGGCCATGGACGCGGACAACGCCAATTTCGTTCCGCCCATGGTTGTCGATCCTTCCGCGCCACAGAACGTTTACTTTGGAACGAGCCAGGTGTGGCAATCCACGAACGGAGGAATTTCCTGGGCGTCGATTTTCAACACGGCAAGCGGCACAGGCTGCGCCAGCGGATGCGTACTGACGGCAATGGATGTAGCGCCGAATTCGTCCAGCACGATTTACGGCGGCACGGACACGGGCGCGATCTTCGTGTCGACCAACGCAACAGCGCCATCGCCGACGTTCAGTGAAATCAGCACAACCAGCATGCCGCAGCGCTACGTCACAGCCATTACAGCAAGCCCGATGTCTTCCACGACGGCGTTCGTCGGCTACTCGGGTTTTTCGAGTTGTTTCGGTTGCGACGGCCTCGGACATCTTTACGTGACGACGAATGGGGGACAATCCTGGACGAATATTTCTGGCAATAATTTGCCAGACACGCCGGTGAACGACATCGTCGTCGACCCGAACGACCTGACCAATAGCACGCTCTACATCGCGACGGATGTGGGCGTGTTTATCACTACAGATGGTGGAATAAACTGGGCAGAGCTTGCTCCGGGACTTCCGCAAGTGGAATGCACATCGCTCAAGCTGAACGAGACGGCGCGCGTACTGCAAGTCGGCACGCATGGCCGCGGCGTATGGGATTTGCAACTCGGCGGACTGCCAGCAAGCGCACTGACGCAAATTTTCCCGACAAGTACGACCGTCGGGACAAGCGTCACACTGACGTTGAATGGCCAGGGCTTTCCTGCGACTCCGACGGTGAATTTTGGGACGACCCCTCTGACACCAACCGCCGCGAGCGCGACGCAAATTACGGTCACGGTCCCAACGACGGCACTCGCCAGCTCTGGCGTCGTGCCCGTCAGCGTTTCGGGAGGAGTGCAAAATTCATTGAATTTCAGCGTCGAGGGGCCGCTGCCGGTTCTGGGCAATGTGGTTACGAGTCCAGGGAACTCGCAGACGATTACCGCTGGTACGGCAACCAATTTATTGGTGACGGGCAGCAATTTCACCGCGAATACGGAGTTGCTGTGGACTCCTATTACGCAAGGCCTCACGCAGAACGGCATCACGACAGCGCTGGCGCAGAACTCGAACTCACTGAGCTGCAGCGGTGGAAACTGCCAGTTTACGGTGACGGTGCCGGCGGGTCTCTCGTCCATATCTCTGACCAAAACTGTTCCTGTGACGCCGGTCAATCGCGGACCATACGGGCCGGGAGGCTATTGGCTGCTTGCCGCGTTTTGCGCGGCTATCCTCGGCCTGCTGCTGCTCATCAATTTGCCGGCGAAGCGGCGGCTCGTGCTCGGCGCAACGCTGACAACTGTATTTCTGCTGGCTCTGATCGGCGGATGCAGCAGCTCGGCGCCTCCGAACAATGGCGGGCCGCCGCCAACCAGCGTGACGATTTTGACGAACGCTTACAATCCGGCACCGGGCGGAGGACTCTCCAACAACAATGTAAACCTTACTGATCAGTAGTAGATTGGCGTCACACAGGGGCGGGCAGGAATGCTCGCCCCTTTTTGTGCCCAGAATCAGGATGCCGACATCTGGCGCAGAACGTACTGAAGAATCCCGCCGTGCTGGTAATACGCGGCTTCGACGGGCGTATCGATTCGCGCGACAGCGGAAAATGTTTTTTCCTTCCCGGCAGCGTCACGGGTGCGCACGCGGACAATTTTTCGCGGCTTGAACTGGTCTGCGAGGCCTTCCACTTCGAAAATTTCGTGGCCCGTGAGGCCGAGCGATTTGGCTGTCTCGCCATTCTGAAATTCCAGCGGCACGACGCCCATGCCGATCAGATTGCTGCGATGAATGCGCTCGAAGCTTTCCGCCAGCACGGCGCGAACGCCGAGGAGCAAGGTTCCTTTGGCGGCCCAGTCGCGCGATGAACCCGCGCCGTACTCTTTGCCGGCGATCACGAGGAGCGGAGTTTTTTCGGCGCGATATTTTTCCGCGGCGTCGAAGATGGTCATTTTTTCGCCACTCGGCTGATGCAGCGTCCAGCCGCCTTCGGTTCCCGGCGCGAGCAGATTTCGCAGACGTATGTTGGCGAAGGTTCCGCGCATCATGACTTCATGGTTGCCGCGGCGCGCGCCATAGGAATTGAAATCCTTCGGCTGCACACCATGAGCGATCAGATATTTGCCCGCTGGACTATCCGCGGGAATCGAGCCGGCCGGCGAGATGTGATCGGTCGTCACGCTGTCGCCGAGCACGGCGAGCACACGCAAGCCGCGCAAATCCTCGATGCGCGCGGGCTTCGGCGGCATGTCCTCAAAAAATGGCGGCAATTTGATGTACGTAGATTTGGCGTTCCATTGATAGAGATCGCCTTCGGGGACGGGCAGGGCGCGCCAGCGATTGTCTCCGGTAAAGACGTCGCGATATTCTTTGCGAAACATTTCGCTGGTCAAGGAAGAGCGCATCAGCGTCTCGACTTCCTGGGGCGAAGGCCAAATGTCGCGGAGATAGACGGGCTTGCCGGACGGATCGGTGCCGAGCACATCCTTTTCCATGTCGAAATCCATGCGCCCGGCGAGCGCATACGCCACAACCAAAGGCGGCGAAGCCAAATAATTGGCGCGGCAGAGCGGATTGATGCGGCCCTCGAAATTTCTGTTGCCGCTCAGGACGGAAACGGCAACGAGATCGTTTTCCTTGATGGCTTTGCTGATCGAATCGGAAAGCGGGCCGCTATTGCCGATGCAGGTCGTGCAGCCATAGCCGACGAGATGAAAGCGCAACTCTTCGAGATAAGTCATCAGGCCGGCTTTTTTCAGATAGTCGCTCACGACCATCGAGCCGGGCGCGAGGCTGGTCTTCACCCAAGGCTTCGATTTCAGCCCATGCTCGACAGCCTTTTTCGCCAAAATTCCCGCGCCGAGCATCAGCGACGGATTCGATGTGTTTGTGCAGCTCGTGATCGCTGCGATCACCACGGAGCCGTCGCCGAGTTCGAAGCGGTCGCCATTATTTTGCACGCTTGTGTGTTTCGGAGCGGCGGTCAGCGACTTTTCGAATACTTCTTTGGCCTGTGTCAGCGGCACTTTATCCTGTGGGCGCTTCGGTCCGGCGATTGTGGGGACGACATCGCCCAGATCGAGTTCGAGCGTATCGGTGAATTCCGGGTCGGGCGTTTGATCCGTGCGAAACAGGCCCTGTTCCTTCGTGTACGCTTCCACCAAGCGCACTTGCCCCTCATCGCGGCCGGTGAAACGCAGATAGGCGAGCGTTTCGGCGTCGACCGGGAAAAATCCCATTGTCGCGCCATATTCCGGCGCCATGTTGCCGATGGTGGCGCGGTCGGGAAGCGTCAGGCTCGAAAGGCCTGTGCCGTAAAACTCGACGAATTTTCCGACGACGCCTTTTTTGCGCAGCATCTGCGTGACGGTGAGAACCAAATCCGTCGCCGTCGCGCCTTCATGCAAGCGCCCGTGCAGCTTGAATCCCACAACTTGTGGAATCAGCATGGAAAGCGGCTGGCCGAGCATCGCCGCTTCGGCTTCGATGCCGCCAACGCCCCAGCCGAAAACGCCAAGACCATTGACCATGGTCGTATGCGAATCCGTGCCTACCAGAGAATCGGGATAAGCCCATTGCTTCCCGTTCTCCTCACGGCGGAACACGACGCGCGACAAATACTCAAGGTTCACCTGATGGCAAATTCCCGTGTCCGGCGGCACAACCTTGAAATTTCGGAAGCTGTTCTGTCCCCAGCGCAGGAATGCGTAGCGCTCCACATTGCGCATGAATTCCAATTCCGAATTGAATGCGAAGGATTGCGGCGTGCCGAATTGGTCGACCTGCACGGAGTGGTCAATCACCAGCTCGGCGGGAAAGAGCGGATTGATTTTTTTCGCGTCGCCGCCGAGTTTGCTCATAGCCTGGCGCATCGCCGCAAGATCCACGATGGCGGGCACACCGGTGAAGTCCTGGAGCAGCACGCGCGCGGGGAGAAACGAAATTTCCTGGGAAGGCTCGGCACGCGGCTCCCAATTCGCCAGCGCGGAAATATCTTCGGCATGAACGAATTGACCGTCTTCCTGGCGCAGCAGATTTTCGAGCAAAATTTTCAATGAAAACGGAAGGCGTGAAATTTTTCCCTTGCCCGTTCGTTCCAGCGTTTCCAGTCGAAAAATTTCGAAGGATTCATTTGCAACTTTGAGCGTAGAGCGTGCATTGAAAGAATTCTTGGGCGCGGCAGCCATGACGGAACGTCTGCTCCTCTCCGAAACATTCTATGATAACGCAATCATCCGTCCGCGCTTTCGGAATTTGGGGGCCGCGCTGCGCATTTGTGCCACGAGCTTGGTGCATGCCATAATTTTGATGGCGCGGATGGAATGAAAGTTCTTCTGATTTCGACCTACGAGCTTGGACGCCAGCCATTTGGCCTGGCGTCTCCTGCCGCGTGGCTGCGCAAACGCGGCGACGAAGTCGTTTGCCTGGACCTCTCCCGCGAGGAATTCAACGAAGTCTCAGTCCGCAATGCGAACTTGATTGCATTTTATGTCCCGATGCACACCGCGACGCGCCTGGCGACGGAAGCGCTGACCATTGTGCGCCGCGTCAATCCCGAAGCGCACATTTGCTTTTTTGGACTCTATGCACCGGTGAACGAAGCCTGGTTGCGCAAGCTCGGCGTACAGACGATTCTCGGCGGCGAGTTTGAACAGGGATTCTGCGACCTGGCGGCGCGAGTTGAAGCGGGAGACGCGCACGGCGCGCAAAAAGAACCAGTCGTTTCCCTCGCGCGGCAAAAGTTCGTTGTGCCTGAGCGCCGCGATCTCGTACCGCTGGACAGATACGCCAGGCTGACGCTTCCCAGCGGAGAGAGCCGGACCGTTGGCTACACGGAAGCGAGCCGCGGATGCAAGCATCTCTGCCGCCACTGCCCGATTGTGCCAGTATACAAAGGCGTTTTCCGGATTGTGGATCGCGACGTGGTGCTGGCGGACGTCCGCCAGCAGATTGCGGCAGGGGCCAGGCACATTACGTTTGGCGATCCCGATTTTTTCAATGGTATTGGGCATGCGATCCCGCTCGTGAAAGCGCTGCACAATGAATTTCCCGCAGTAACCTACGACGCCACAATCAAAATCGAACACTTGCTGAAACACGCGGAACACTTGCCCCTTCTCCGCAACACTGGCTGCCTGTTCGTCACCAGCGCAGTCGAGTCCGTGGATGACGGCGTTCTCGAAAAGCTCGAAAAACATCACACGCGCGCTGATTTTCTGAGCGTCGCGGCACGATTTCGCGAGATCGGCCTGACTTTGCAGCCAACCTTTATGCCTTTTACGCCGTGGACGACGCTGGAAAGTTATCTGGATCTGCTTGAAGTTCTGCGCGCGAACGAACTGATAGAAAATGTCGCGCCCATTCAGTTGGCCATCCGGCTGCTGATTCCCGGAGGCTCGCTCTTGCTCGAACTGAATGAAGTGCGAGAGATCGTCGCGCCATTCGACGAGCGTGCCATGATCTACCCCTGGAAACATCCCGACCCGCGCGTGGATGCGCTTTGCGAAGAACTGCAGCAGATCGTTCACGCAGGAGAAAAAATCGGCCGGCCACGCTGGCGGATCTTCGAGCGCGTCGAGGAAGCGGCACGGCGCGCTACGGGCGCGAGCGAAATTGCGAAGCAGCAGCCTGTTCTGGCGTCTCGCGCGACGATTCCATACCTCACGGAGCCCTGGTATTGTTGAGCCGAGCCGACCGGGGACCAGTTGGCCCCCATCGCGAAGATAAAGAAAGCGCTTCGGCAGTCGGACGCATTCGTGTGAAATTTCGACGCGAGAGCCATTTCTTGGAAGCGAATCCAACATGAGGGCAGCGCGGAAGAAATTGCTCATTCTCGCCAGCAAGCTCGGTTATCAGACGCGCGGCTTTGCCGAAGCCGCCGATGCGCTCGGCGTCGAAGTTCAATTCGCGACCGATCGCTGCCACAAACTTGACGACCCGTGGAGCGACGGCGCGCTGCCGCTGCATTTCGAGAATCCCCCAGAGGCAGCGAATGAAATTGCGCGGCAGTTCGCGCAAAATCCGCCGGATGCGATTCTCGCGCTAGGCGACCGCCCGACGCCGGCGGCTGCATACGCAGTTCGCGCACTAGGTTTGACCGGCAACGATCCCGTGTCCGTCGAACGCTGCCGAAATAAACTCGCGCAACGCGAGACGTTGCGAGCCGCGGGGTTGCCTGTCCCCGATTTTTTCTCTTTCGCAATCAACGAGGCACCCGAAAATGTTCTCCCGCGCGTCAAATTTCCGTGCGTCGTCAAACCGCTTTCGCTTGCGGCGAGCCAGGGCGTGATTCGCGCAGACGATGGGGAACAATTTCGAAATGCGGTTTCACGTATTCGAGCACTGCTTGAATCTCCGGAGATTCGCGTGACGCGGGAATCTGGTCTCGATCGTTTGCTCGTGGAGCGATATGTCCCTGGCGCGGAAGTCGCCGTCGAGGGTCTGCTGGATTGCGGCGATTTGCGGATTCTCGCCATTTTCGACAAACCGGACGCGCTCGAAGGCCCGTATTTCGAGGAAACGATTTACCTGACGCCGTCGCGACTTCGGGACGCGGACCAATTCGCTTTGCGCGATTGCGCGGCGCGCTCCGTGCGAGCTCTCAACCTCACGCATGGCCCCGCGCACGCGGAGTTCAGGATCAATGAAGATGGCCCGTGGGTGCTGGAAATCGCGCCGCGCCCTATCGGCGGGCTTTGTTCCCGTGCGGTTCGCTTTGGCCCGCGACGGATTTCGCTCGAAGAACTTCTTTTGCGCCACGCGCTGGCACTCGGAGGAACGGATGCGGAGCGCGAGACGGAAGCTTCGGGCGTGATGATGATTCCCGTGCCACGAAGCGGCATTTTCGAAGGCGTCGAGGGGCTGGATGCAGCCGAAGACGTATCGCACGTAACAGAAATTCGCATCACGGCACGGAAGAGAGATTACGTGGCGGCGTGGCCCGAAGGCGCGAGCTATCTTGGATTCATTTTCGCGCGCGCCTCGTCGCCTGCGGATGTAGAAGCGGCCCTGCGCGAAGCGCATGCCAGGCTGAATTTCGTGTTTTCTCCGCGACTGCCCGTTGAACATCCTGTGAGCAGAAAATTCTCCGCGTAGCCGGCGGAAAATTCCCAAGAATGCGTGCAAATCGATTCGGATTGAGGCGGAAGAATTCGGCCAGAACGGTTTTTTAGCCCTTGGATTTTTGCGGGACGTAACCGGGCGGCAATTGTGCGCCTTCGCCGAAAAAAAACTTTTCCATTTGCTCTTCCATGATTTTCTGCGAACCGGAATCAAGAGGATTCAAGCGGTATTCGTTCATCAGCATCTTCGAATATTCGATCCACATCTTCCAGCCTTCTTTGGAGACATTTTCGTAGATGCGTTTCCCCAGTTCGCCCTTCCACGGCACGCGATCGAGGCCGGGCATTTCGCGGCCGAATTTCACGCATTTCACCATGCGCGTTCCGGCAGGCGCCGGCGTTTGTTGTGGTTGGGGACTTTGACACTCGTCAGCCATTCACTCCTCCGAACTCTTGTGTCTGCACATTGACGATACTTCTCGAAGATACTGCAAATCCACGCGAAATCCTAGAGGCAGAGAAAACAGGAACGATCGCGAGTTGCGGCGATCCCAGAAATAAATAAAAGCTCAGTCCGAGGAGAGCTGGTCGTCAACAGACGGAGGGACGATGACGAATTGCAGCCGGTTGTGCGGTCCCACGCGGTATGCACCTGCCAGCTGCTCGCGCTGGCCATTTCTGTTCTCGAAAATAACCGGCCTCTCGATGACGAGCGAACTTTTGCCAATATGCACGACGGCGTCCCCCGCGGCATCGAGCGTGATTCCCTGCGTGCCATCGAACTCCAGGGCGATGTCATCGGTTTCGGCGCCGGGTGACAGATTCAACTGAAATCCGATCTTCTTTTGATCGCCGCGGAATATCACGTCGACGCCGGGATAAAGGCCGCGATAGGCCACGGCGCTGGAGCTGGCACTTGCGCGTGAGGAAGAAAGATTTGGACGGGAAGGATCAAATGGAATCATTCTTGTCGGAGGATTGGAATTCGCAAAACGCATTCGCAGCACGCTGGCATTGGCGCGCACAACAATGATTTTGCCACGCGCCGAAGGACCAGATGTCTGCGCTTCCTGATGAAGCACCACATCGGCTTCTTCGCTCGTCAGGAAAATGCTGTAATTTGCTGCGCGCGCGAGAAACTTGACCTGCGCGTCCGTCTGCCCATGATTTTTTTCGAAGCGCAACTGCGCGTTTACTTGATTTGATGCTGCGCGTGTGTGGTTCTGTGCATTGACGCAGGCGGAAGGAATCAATAGGAGGCCGGTTGTTGCAAAGCAAATCGCCGCTATGCTGCCTCGCCAAGACTTCAACTCATTCCAAATCGCCGTAACGGATTTTTGCATTTTTCCCCCGCTTACTTCCCAGTCCACTACCGCTGTGCGCTATCTGCGTCGCTCGAGTTGCCCCCGTTTGCCAACTGCAATGTATTGCAGTTTTATGGATCGAAATCGCCCATCTGGCCGCGTCAAGGCCCCGCAAGCTATTGATCCGCTTATAATTCCGTCCCCTGTAAACTGCGCCCCTCTATTAACTATGCAAGAGCCTTGCCGATGAGGTTGAGCCTTGCATTCCGTCCGTGGAGACATGTATGCGGATCCTGGTGACCGAAACGAAAAACGCATGGCCGAAGTCCTGCCGTCGGGGCTGGAAGAGGAGATCTACTGCCTTTTATTGGTTTACGATGGAATCTTCGCTATCAGGATCACGCAAGAGGTTCGATTTGACCTGGTTTACTGGACGTGATGCTCGTTGGCGTGGACGAGCGCAGCCGGAGCGATTCACACTTGCTTCGCTTTTCAACGGTTCTTGGGCTAATCTTTCGGCGGGAAATCAGCGCACCTGCTACAATCCCGTAAAGATGCGCCCGTAGCTCAGTTGGATAGAGCGTCTGCCTTCTAAGAAAGCAGACGAAAATTCTAAAAGCTTTGCTGAGCGTCGCTTACAGGTTCTCTCTCCCGAACTCCCGCCCTCAGTTGTACCGAACTTATACCGAGAGTTCCCACCGAGAACTGTTTGCTCGCACGTTGACTGCCGCTCTCCGAGGTTTGGTTATTTTTCACCTTCTCTCCTCAACGGAACGTCGGAACATTCCTTCGAAACCCTCCGGATCTGTAATGTGAATGAATTCAAGATATGCCCTGCCGAGATTGCTATCACCCGCTCTTTTCATCAAGCGGGTTGTTGAAGACAGCAGCGTCATACAGGAAAAGAGCGCATCAGGTAGAACCTGCCCGCAGACGTTGCTTGACGGCTTGACGAACTTCACGACCATACCGGGATCCTGCTTTTGGTACTGAATGTGGTTAACAAAGGCGAAGCCATTCGGGTGACAGTACTCGCTCAGAAGGCTGTACTGGTCTGTCGCAGGCCGCCCGCTTTGATTCTTTCGTGCTCGCTGGAACAGCTCGTTAACACACGCGATGACTTTTGCGATATGAGGCCCCTCTCTGATTTTGGTAGGGTTTGCCACGCCTGCCGCCCTTCGTTGCTCATTCGCATGGCGGCTACTCCCGCTGACGCTCGCAAGGAACTGCCAAGTCCCTTCAAAGTCCTCGTTGGCTAAATGCTGAAACACGTGCTTTTTCACGTAGTACGCGTGGGCACCCATTTCAAACATCCCCCGGACGCAGAGGAACACGGCAGGAAATTGGCTCGCATCGAAAAGCGTTAGCGCCGACCGTAACATTTCCCGAAATTGGCACAAAATGCTGTAGCCATAAACCCTCACCGCCCAATAGGCCAATTCCTTGCTTGCTGGTTGCCCTTGAGACCCCGCAGGCTTGGGTAGGTCTGGAGTCTGAACCGCATCTAGGGCTGCCAGAGTTTCCCGGAGTTCAGTGACGACTTTTGTCGTATCTGAGAAAGGATTCACGGTTCGTCCCAATCCTTCCGGCAGCAATCCCCGCAGGAGCGGTTCTCTATGCGCGATAAAGCACCCGCTTCCGGCGTGGGGTGTGCCGAACAGAATATCTAAGCCTCAGCAATTTACGCGAACTAAGGCTTTCGCCACTTGTCACGCGAACCGCGATTCGTATCGCGGACGCGTTCAACGTGGATCGCGGCGTTGGGGTCAATCTCCCGTGCTCTCTCAATAGCTTCTGCCTGCGTGTTGCGAACGTCGCTGGCCCTCTCCGAATCCGGCCGACGTATTGCGTAGTCGCCCTCTTCCCGCCGTTCAACGTAAAGTTCTTTCTTTGACATTTTCTAAGCTCCTGAAAAAATGATGACAGCAAACCTCAAGCAAAGGCTGTGCCACGAGCCGCCTTCACCTTTTCGCACGAAACGTGGACCTTACGGCTACCGCCGTCCAACGAGGGGGCATTGATCAAGTGCCAAGAGGTTGTCGTTCCAATACCCGTCGGCGTGCGTGCGCAAATACGGCGCTCGCCCCGCTGGACGAATAACTCCCACATCCGAACGCTTGCCAGTTTTCTTATCCAGCACAAAAAACGTGTTGCTTCCGGCTTCGATGCTAGCGATCACCTGCTCCCGCGTCCACTCCCAACCAGCCTGCGGGTTCCCCAGGTGCGTGATATGTTCGTGGGGACTGAGTGGGTGGGGCTTGGTGATGCACGTAACTCGCACATCTGCCATCTGAGTATCCTTTCAGAGCTTACGCTCCTAAGTTTTGGTGTAAACTTAAAACTGACGAGAGCGTATACTGCCCGTTGATTACGCTGGCGTCACCAATAACTATACGTAAGCGTCTATAGCAGTGTCAAGGGGGCTAATTGGCTGAAATTTTTGCCGACAGACTTCGTGCTGCTCGTGAACTGCGTAAGATGAGTCAATCCGAATTGGCCGAGAAGAGTGGCCTTCTACCGTCCGCTGTCTCGCACTTCGAAACTGGCCGCCGCTCACCATCATTCGCAAACTTGAAGGCACTGTCCGACGCCCTGAACGTGACGACGGATTACCTGATCGGTAGAACTAACGAGCCAGAAGTCTCCAAGTCAGTTGCGATGAAGCTGCTACGAAGCGCTGGCAGGTTGTCGGCTGAGGACTTGGATACGCTTACTCGGATGGCCGACGTCATGGCGAAAAAGCAGGGTAGAAAGGAATAGCCTTGGAAAAACGTGACTTCTGGCGGGCTGAGGCCCAAGCGGCGGAAGTCTTAGCGAAGAGGAAAATTGCGGCTCTCCCTGTTGATCCGTTTGGGATCGCCGCAGGAGAAGGAATCGTTTGCGAGACGTTGAAAAGTTCCGGCGTATCCGGGTGCCTATGTGGTGCTGGAAACACTTTCACTATCTTTTACAATGATTCCATCAACAGCGAAGGCTTCCGCAGATTCACTGTCGCACATGAACTCGGTCATTATTTTCTGGAAGGCCATTACAAGTACATTTTCTCCGACGGTAACTCTCGGCACGTGTCTGACAGTGGCTATTCTTCCGACGATCCAATCGAACGCGAAGCCGATGCATTCGCGGCGGCGCTGCTAATGCCGCCGGAACCGTTCAAGACGGCGTGCGCTCGCGTAGGGCCGGGGTTCAAAACCATAGAGACGCTCTCAGAGAAATGCGTGAGCTCGCTAACGGCCACCGCGATTCGCTACGCTGATTTGAGCGATGATCCCATCGCCATAATCGGTTCCTCAGACAACCGCGTGCAGTTCGCTTTCTTGTCTGCTCCGCTCAAACAGAGGCGCAATCTGATTTGGCCCAAGAAGAACTCCGGTGTGCCCGAGGGCACGGCGACGCATAGTTTCAACCGAGATCCGAAAAACGTCACTCGGTCCAGGCGAACGATTTCACGTGCGCTGATGGATGTATGGTTCGACTGTGGCGGCACCGCCTATGTCAGCGAGGAGGTAGTCGGGCTCGGATCCTCATATGGTCTGACTCTCACCATTTTGGTCGCCGACCCACAGCCGGACCCGGAGTACGAAGAAGACAGCGAAGAGGACAACTTCGAAAACATGCTTCCTTCCGATCGTTGGCGGCAGCCACGCAGGGACGAATAGTGCGGTGTGCTGTGCGCTGCTTCGTGAATAATAATAGTAATTCGTGTATGATGACGGCCGGGCCGGAGAGGAGTTCTCTATGGCGAGTCCGAAAGTCGCAGCCTTAACCCGCCAAGATATCATCAAGGCGGCTCGAAACTTCAAGTGGAACAGACGTATGCCCAAGTGGACCGTCGTCATCGACGGGAAGGAATTTCCTGCAAGGCCGCTCGTCCTTGATGCCGCCGACGTTCCACCTAACGACGGCACAAACTCGCATCAGGCCGTAGCGTTGTTGAAGGATCGTGGCTTTGAAACACGCTACGAAGGGAGGCCGGTCTGAGTTGTCACGAACGCATCCGTTCCGGTAATATAGGCGAATAAAAGGCGAATACTGGAAAAGGCCATGGAGCAGGTCTCACAACTCGCAGGGGTTACGGACTGGCACAGGGCGCTGGGCTTGCTACCGGTACATCTCCGCGAGAGTCCCGACAATGGCGAGAGATACGTGCTCATGAACGGAACCACGGGGAACTTCTGCTTAGACTTCGTCGGTGGTGTAGACCGGCCCTCACGCTGTTCCGCCGCGTGGTCATGCGACGTCGGGCATTACATCACATGCTTTGGCGACGCGGTAATCGTCAATCGATGGGATAGGCAAACCACAGAGGAAAGCTACTCACGCCGTAGTGTGGTCCAACAGCTCCACGAGTTTCATCGTCATCTTGAGAAGACAGCACCAGATCGGTCCCAAAGCATCGTCGCGCACGTACTTCGCATTTTTCGCCAAATTAGATCTGCTCTTCAAGAAAAGACTGCGGGCCTCCGTTCGCTCCGCGTACTACTACATCTGCTGGCCTCTGCGGCAACAGGACAATACCGCCTAGTTGAAGGAGACCTTCAGGTATGGGGGCTGACTGATGAGATTCTCGATTCCTCCCGGCAACTCGCAGATGCCACATGGCTTCCTTTGTACAATGATCTATCGGGGATTGGTCGTTATCAGATCATCCGCCCTGACTTCGATTTAGTTCTTCGCCATGCCTCCGGTGCTATCTTCCAAGAGGCGCACATTGAAGTCGAGATCTCGCCCACTTACTGGTTTCCTGGCTTCGAACATCCGGGAATCGTTAACCCCAAAGCCGTTCCGGCCGAAACGGGAATTTACTTCACGCCCCCCGCACTCGCGCGAACGCTAGCAGAGGAAGCGACAAGGGATATCAGTGACCTAGGAGGACGACCCCTCTTTTTATTCGATCCGGCGTGTGGCTCCGGCGAACTACTCAAAGAGTGTCTCCGTCTCTTGAGGCTACGAAAATATCCGGGGCCTATCCGGTTGCTCGGCTGTGATAGATCCCCCGCATCTGTCGATATGGCGAGGTTTGTTTTGGCTTGGGAAAAGAGAGTCTGGCCGCCAGATCAAGTCCAAATCGAGATCACCCAGCAGGATTCCTTGTTGGCCGCTCGCTGGCCTGATTCAGTCGACATCGTCGTGATGAATCCACCGTTCAAGTCTTGGTATCTGATGGATAACCAGGAGCGAGAAGCCGTTACACATTTTCTTGGCGCCTCAAACAAGCCAAACCTGGCAATGGCATTTGCGCGCCGCGCCATCGACATCATACGTGACGGCGGGACCCTCGCCATGATTGCTCCAAATTCTCTGCTGGAAGGGTCGTCTGGTGGTGGTGTTCGGGAAGCGATCGCCGGCACGTTAGTTCCTCAATTAATCGCCCGGCTTGGAGACCAGAGTGTTTTTGCGCGGGCGCTTGTCGATGCTGGAATGTATGTGGGAAGACGCCACCCTGCTAGCGCCCTGCCGACTGCCATTTTGTGGTCAGACTCCCGCCCCGGTTCGCTCAACAGGGCTCTGCGCGGCCTACGCAGATGGCGCGGTGCGGAACCTGAACCGCTTCTGGAGGAAGGATTTTCAGTCTACGACCGGGAAGATATTGGACGAACTGGTGCTCCATGGGTGGCGCGGGGATACGCGGCTTGGACAACTTTCAAAAGTCTGCACCGCACCAAGCGAACTATAGCAGCGAGGAAGTTATTCGATATCAAACAGGGCGTCCGACTGGGCAACGATGTTTTCATTGTGGCGAAAGAGTATGCTCAGAAGCTCCCGAAAACTGAGAGGAGATTCTTTCGTCCGGCAGTCATGAACGTGTCCATTTCAGACGGAAAACTCAATGACAACTATTATGTCTTCTACCCTTACAGTACCGGCTTGCCAAATATCAACAGCGAAAACGAGCTCCACGATTACGTGCCAACTTACTTCACTGAGTACCTGTCGCCCGCAAAAGGAAGACTTTCCAAACGGAAGAGCCTCCGAAAAGCCGATCTCAACTGGTGGGACTTGCTCTGGCACCGCTCTTGGCAAGAACAAAGGGTTCCCAAGATCGTTTCAAAGTATTTTGGGGGGATTCGGTCCTTTGCGTTCGATCAAACTGGCGACTTCGTCGTCGTAGTTGGCAACGCATGGCTCTTGGAAAAAGGCGCAGTGGCAATGCCGGTTACCGACGAAGAAGTTTTCTTGGCCATTCTCGCCTACTTGAACAGTGAAATTGCGTACCAACTTCTCCAATACGTATCGATTCAAGTTTCGGGAGGCCAATGGGACCTGTCGAGGAAATACGTGGCAAGCCTGCCGTTGCCGCATGTCTCGAAGCTCGGCCAAGCTGACCTTAATAAGCTAGTCCAAATAGGTCTAAGAATCTCACAGGGCAAGATTGACCGTTGGGCCAACGTAAACGATTCGGTTCTCTCTGTACTAAACGGGTGACATATGCCGGATGGTGTTCCCTACAACGAAAGACTCCTTCAGTCTCTCGAAAAAAGTCTAAGATCTTCGTTCAATCAACCTTTCCTAGGCCTTACAAGACGCCCCAGCAGAGCAGGAGCTAGCTTCAGCGTATCTTTGAACGCTGACGAGAGGATCGTCGAAACTGACGAGGGGGCACAACAACCTCTCATGCATATCCGCTTATCCGATGGCCAAGAAAGCACCTTCTACTTTACATTCCTCGCCAGGTTCGAAATCGGAGCCAATCGCCACACGTTGCAGCATGCTACGCTTCTGGTACTCCAGGACCTCTTTGCTGGTGAGATTACCCCTTTGTTCCGGGCCGAATGGGACCAAGCCGCAGCATCGGACCCAACATCCGAACATGCACAGCCGCACTGGCATTTTGTGCAGCGCCCCGAGCACATCGAGGCAATTGTTCGGACTGTAATCGCTCGACCAGCAGAATTCGTCCCCGAAGGACAAAGTGACATCTTCTCTGGACTCGTTGACTGCGGCAGAATTCACTTTTCTATGGCGTCGCTGTGGGGAAAAGGCCAACCTTTCAGTCACAAACAGCTCTTCCAGGGAACAGACTTTTCAGAATGGTTCGCGAACCTGACAAAGTACGTCGCTGGTCAGATTTCCTATGTGGTTTCGAAGGTACCTGGTGCAATGGTTGTACGGGATTTCGTGCCGGAGTAATCATACGGTTTAGCTCTGTCCCAAGCGCTGACCCGTCTCCGTCGCTGCCTGAACCTTTGCTGTTCTCCTCCGCTCCGAGATTGTCGCGTTCCGGCGTGTAATTCGTCCGCCTACGGTCTTCACTAGCACGCTTCGCGCCACCAAAAAGCAGTGTCACTCAGGCGTGCGGCCCGTTCCGACCTGGACGCGCCAATCTCTTCGCTTCTGTCCCCTGTTTTGCGTCCTCGCTCCCCCGGCTGTGGGTGAAGGGAGCAAGGACTCCCTGAAACAGGAGGACAGGAAAAATGAAAGTCGAACAAGCAAAACAGATCGCAAGCAACGCAATCGAGCAACTCCGGCAAGCCCTAGAAGCGGGCCACAGTGAGCGCCTCAAGGACTATCTCGCGGCGATGGCGCGCTTCCGGCGCTATTCGTGGGGCAACATAATGCTTATCGCATCGCAGAAGCCGAACGCCACGCACTTGGCAGGCTTTCACGCTTGGCACAAGATGGGCCGCTTCGTGAAGAAGGGCGAGAAAGGCATCCTGATTCTCGCTCCAGTCATTCGGAAAAAGGCCGAGAACAACCGCGAAACCGAGCCGGACGAATCCTCAGTCGCAGTTGGATTCCGCGCGGCCTACGTGTTCGATATCAGCCAAACGGACGGCCAGCCGTTGCCGGAAATCGGCAGCGTGAACGGCGACCCACGTGAATATCGTGAGCGGCTTGCGAAATTCGTCGCCGAGCAAGCCATCGCGCTCGAATATTCCGGCGAAATCGCGCCTGCACGCGGCACCTCGTCAGGCGGCAAGATCACGTTGCTGACCGGCCAGTCACCGGCTGAAGAATTCGCGACTCTCGCGCATGAGACGGCGCATGAGCTCATGCATCGCGACGAACGCCGCAGCAGCACAACCAAGCGAATCCGCGAGACCGAGGCCGAGGCCGTCGCTTTTGTAGTTTGCAGCGCAATCGCCCTCCAGACCGGAAGCGCCGCGCAGGACTACATCGGCTTGTACGGCGGCGATGCCAAGCTCCTTGGCGAAAGCCTCGAATACGTGCAGCGAACCGCAACGCAAATCCTGAATGCCATCGGCGCGGATGATTCATCCGCGCCGCCCGCCTAGCGGCGGGCGCACCCTTGCACAAGCATAATTCCTCAATGGGTACACAGCTACTTATTGTTCTGCCCTTGAGTCCGATACTTTTCCAACGTAGATTTGAGCACGCCGTCAATCCTTGCACCCCGGCGCTGAAACCCTAGTTCAGGCAGCAGTTCGTCGATGATTTCTTCATCAGTCCGAAGACGACCGTCGGATTCAATCCAACTGATCATCGCCCTGAGTTCCCATTCAGAATAGCCTGTGATCGTTTCGCGCTTTGAGATATTGGGGCGTGGACCTCGGCTCCGGTCCTTGACACGCGGCGAAATCGCCCAAGTTGGTACCGGCGCTGACGCCTTGGCAGAGTTCCTGGAATTGGCGGCGGCGACCGCATTTTCATAAGCAGCCAACGCGCGGGTCACTTCGTCGTCCTTGCGCATGAACCAGTCTGTCGACCAAATCCGATGGAATTTCCATCCTAGGTTCTCTAGCTGCTGTTGTCGCAAACGGTCGCGATCCCGTGCGGTCGGACTGGAATGATATGAGGCACCGTCGCACTCAATCGCGAGAACGCATCTTCCGGGTTGCTCTGGGTGCTGCGCGACGAGATCTATACGGTAGTTGGAAGCACCAACTTGAGATAAGAGAGGCACACCCTTTGACTGGAGCACATCAAAAACCTCTGCCTCGAACGAGTTCATTGGAAATGCGGTGGAAGCAATGTCCCCTAATCTCTTGCCGCCACTAGCAGCATATTCGAGATAGTGGCGAAGTAATTCCACTCCTGTACCCGGCTTAACTTTTGCCATGTCCATGTCCAGATGGCTGAAGGAGGAAACCAGTGTCATTCGCTGACGGGCCCTTGTTACCGCAACATTGAGTCGTCTTTGCCCCCCAATAGATAACAGCGGGCCAAATCTAAACGGAAGATTTCCCCCTCGGTCCTTCCCATAACCCACGGTTAGAATGATGGCGTCGCGCTCATCTCCCTGAACCCGCTCTAAGTTTTTGACAAAGAATCGGTCTTCAGCGTTCGGGTCGAAAAAGGGGGCCAGTTGAGGCCTTTGCGCGAGCGCCTGATCTAGAGCTCGCTGCACGCGGTCTGCGTGCCGGATTCCCATTGCAATAATCCCCAAGGACTCGCTGGGCCTGTTTTCCGCGTGTTCCAGAACGAGATCGACCACTTTTTGGACCTCTGCCGAGCAACTCTCTTCCTGTCCATCTAGGCCGAGTGGCTGTTCGACCAGAAAATGCTGGATAACAGGCGACCCTCCGGGTCCTGGAAATGTAACCAATCGATTCTGATAGATGTGGTAGTTAGAAAAACTGATTAGAGTTTCGTCTCGACTTCGATAGTGCCAATCGAGATACCACGACGGCATGAACGCATTTGTAGTGTCGAGAAGACTTTCATATCCTTCGATGGCCGCGTTCGATTCGTCGTCTGCCAATTCATCTTCCTCTGCTGCCGCGAAAAAAGTCGTGGGGGGTAATTGCCATCGGTCGCCGGCGACGACCAGGTGCGTTCCCCGCATGATTGCTGGGATCGCATCTTCCGGTAAAACTTGGCTTGCTTCGTCAAAGATCACGAAATCGAAATGCCGGTCCGCGTCTAGCAGTTGACTGACAGAAAGAGGGCTAGCCATCCAGCAAGGGCAGACTGCCGTCAGGACGTGCCGCGCGTCAGAAAATAACGCGCGAAGAGGTCGATGCCTGCGCTTCTTCTCAGCCTCAGATCGGATGACGTACTCTTCGGATTTGTGTTCATTCATAGCTGCTATTGCTCGCTCGGCGTATGCTCTTCGCACCCGCGATGCAGCGATTCGAATCCGTTCTTTGTCCAGCGCTTTAAATTCTTCCACAAAGCCATCTTGGGTTCTCCCGTTGAACCCAGCGATCTCCGGGTCCTCAAACTGGGCAGCTTCCAAACAGGAGGAATACCAGCAGAAATCAAACGAGGCGATAAACCGCTCTCGGTCTAGTTTTTTCTTGCGAAGCTCTTCGACTAATTTCCCAACTCCTGAACTCTCAAGGCCACGCTCCACTTCGCACAGTTTAGGCAGCCTCATTGGCGTCAGCCGGTCTTTGGCAAGACCATCAAGGGAGGTTGTAAGCTCGACGAGTGGTACCGCATCAAACTGCCTCTGTCCGATGATAGAAGCCAGCGCTGCGAGATCGGCAAGCGCAAGCTTTAGCTTTTTGTGTGCCTCCGAATGACCCGCTACCCGCTGAGGCGAAGACGAATAGCCGCTTAGTAAAGCCCATCTGATTCGCTGGTCGTCAGCAGCGCTCAATTCGGCCGACAATTGAGCGCTCTTGGCCTTCCCCGCGGTGCGATATGTGAGAGCCTGGCTGCGCGCTCGCCGGTAGTCACCGCTCGTGCACCAACTCCATACCGCTTTGAGTCCTCCGCCCCCGCCAGCCGCGAGAGCGCGCACCATTGCCTGGATATCCTGTTTGAAAATCTCGGACGTATATGAGTCAAGCGTCGTTCGAACAGCGTCAAGCAAGGAATACGTTTCTTGCGCCTCTTTCACTGTCGTCGGAATTCGAAAGCCCACTGCTTTCGTCACCTCTGCCATAGATTCCATGAAGGCTGGCCAGGTCTCCGAACTCAGTCGCGCTACTAAATCCAGAGCATACTGAGCCGCAGTCCCATCGTCGAGCTTCACGCCATTCCAAGGCGAAGGGTCGCACCGGAGGAAGAGAGAAGAAAGCCCTCCCGCCTCTCTCAAGAGATCACGGACCTTCCCTGGCCCAGCTTTTTCGATTTTAATTAGTTCAGGTCCTCGCCACCTTGTCTCGGCCCCCGCTTCCGTCTGGAGTCGAAGTAGCATCCCTTGGAGTTCATAGACCGACATATCGCTTGGCTTACGCCTTCGATGGAGACTTTCGACGTGGCGGTTCAGCCGATCCCGGCGCTCCACATACCGCTGGTGCATTCCGTCGCAGTCAACAGGCAGAGCCTGCCGAACAGTATTCAAGGCTGCGGCAACCTGCTCCATTACGCGCTTAGGCGACACATCTGCCCCGTGCAGATCGATGGCAATCTTCTCCAACCCGACTTGTTGGAGCCTTTTCAGCACCACCTGTAGCGCAGCTCGCTTCTCGGCGACAAACAGCACACGCTTTCCCGCAGCTGCCAGGCTAGCCACCAAGTTCGCGATGGTCTGGCTCTTTCCAGTACCGGGCGGCCCGTGAATGACAGCGCTTTGCCCAGCCAAGACAGCCGCTATAGCCGACTGTTGGCTCGAATCCGCGTCCAAAATTAGGAACTCAGACTGAGGAGGGACTTTGTCGAATTCACGGGGATCTGGGCTCTGTGCCTTCGCACCAATCGACTCTTTTGCTTCCGTATCACCTGAAAGCGCAGCAATAAGATCACTGGATACGAGTTGTTCCGAACCTCCCTGAAGATCTCGCACCATTGCCATCTTCTGAAAAGCAAAATTACCGAGAACGGCAACATCCCGTATCGTGAATTCCGGGACCGATGTGCATGCTTCCTTGAAACGCTCGTATACAGGCGACGGGTCAAAAACCTCTTCTTCTTCATGCCCCTGCAATAGAGAGAGCACCTCATCTGGCGAGATAACTACTCCGAACTCGGTCTCCAGCACATGCAAGAGAACAAGGTTTGTTTGCACCGGACCGCCGCGATGTATGGAGAGCGAAGTCCCAGCATGTCCTTTCATTTCGAGCGCAACTGGCAAGAGAAGAATCGGGGACTCTGTATTTCGCCCTCCGTCAGCTGCCTTCCAGGTCGCCATCCCGAGAGCTACGAACATCGTTGCGAGCCCTTTTTCTTCCTGGTTCGCGAGGGCCCTCCGCCAGATTCCCAAAGCTTTTAGGATCAAATCGTCGTCAGAGATATTTCCAACCAAACTCTTTAGTGGAACCGTCTCGCCGCGCAGTAGAGCTGCCCAACGCTCGCTGCTTTCAAGCGATAGACTTAACGTTCCCCATTTGAGGGACCGGTAATAGAGGAGATTGTTGCGGCGGGATAGATCGATTAGCTTCTTGATCCAGGCCTGACGAGCCTTTTCGACAGATTGCCGTCTCTGCTCGCTGATTTCCAAACCCATGCCTTTTGCCAACGCCGCTGGCCACGCCAATCAGTAATGCTTAGCAGCGAATATATCACGCCAGCAACGCTGCCTTTGGAACTGCGTCTCCCGTTGTGCCACTCTGTCACGCCCGTTAGCAGCGCCTTCTCCCCCTGTAACATCGCTTGACCTTCGCCTCAACCGAATGAACTGACGCGGTACATTTTTCTCTTTTCTGCCGGGCTTTGCTTGGGCGCTGCTTCGGGAGAATTCCCACGCCCGCAGTCCCGTAGCCGGGATGCGAAGAACGCACTTCGCGGCTTCTGCTTTCCCGGTTCCTCCCGAACCGCGCGGGTCCCTCCCATAAAGCAGCCGCTCGCTTTGGGAGTGGTCTCCACTCGCTTTCGGGCGCCCCAAGCAAAAGGGGCAGAAAAAGGAGATTCGAAAATGTACCTCAATTCAGTTCAGATCATCGGTTTCATCGGCAAAGACCCGGAGAGACGGCAGGCGCGTGCGAACGATGCGGCGTTCACGGTGGTTTCGGTCGCCACGCAGCGGTCGTGGAAGAACGCAGACGACGAGTGGGCCTCAAGAACCGAATGGCATCGCGTGGTCGCTTGGAACAGCCTGGGCGAGCGCGTTGCGGCATCGCTTCACCAGGGCGACCACGTGTTGGTTGAAGGCACGCTCGTTAGCAGCACCTACGAGCGCGAATACGGCAAAGGCAAGAAGGCCACGACCGTGAAGCACACGGTCTGGCAGATTCGCGCCGACTCGATTCGCAAGCTGAATCGCGGCGAGAAAGAGCCGGAGGCGCTCGCTTCCGGTTCAGCCGCCCCATCCGAATCGCAAGGCCGACCAACGACATCACAGGATATTCCGTTTTAGCAGCTACTTTCATTTCGGGCCTCGGCAGACCCGCCGAGGCCCATTTCGTTTGGGATGTAAGCAAGCTTTTTTGGAACGACGATATATAATCCAGCCGAATGGCGGACGATCTTCTTCTGAATTCAATTCAACATCAAGACCCGGAGCCGCGCAGCCGATGGGACACGGTTGCGCTGATTATTGCTGCGCTTGCCGCCGTTTTCTCGGCGGTAACTCAGGCTCAATCCCATCCCGTATATGCAATCGCGTTTCTAGTTCTAGTCGCGATTCCTGTCGCATTTTTATGTTATAGGCCGCTGTCCGCATGGATCGCCAGGAACAAATCATCTTCACTTCGAAACCGAGTGGCGCGAAAAGCGTGGCCCGAAGTCTTGCGTTTTGAAAAACGCTTTGCAGAATTCATTAACACCAATGATTCGCGCAATCTGCGAACGATCATCAATGATCTTGGTGGACGGAACGATCAAGAACTTTTCAAGGTCTGTCCACCTGACTACATCAGCACCTTTTATCCGATGTTTTCGAGTCGGCATCTTCTGTTGAAGCATATCGACGAGCCGGATTTCCGCATCGCAGTGAATGAGCTGATTGCAGTGATCGCCTCGTATAACATGGAGTATGTCTTGAAACCAATGGAACGACTCAAAGAAAGTCCTCGGTTCACGCAGCTTGCTCCAAACGATAGGAAATATCGCGAGGCTGCAATCGAGGATTTCCGCGAAAGGTGGGTGCGGTTCCTAGATGACCTCACCGAATTCGTGGCAGCACGCAATAATGATTTCGGGTACGAGCCTTACCACCAAGCGATTCCCGCTTTTTTCGAGCGCCCGAGAAAGCTTTCCCTGTAATTGAAATCGGGTGGAACAGCTTCTCTGCGTGCTGGTAATTGAATCGTCCTCAGAATAGAATTCGGATGCTTCCAACAACCTAGTAACGCAGGGGTAAAGCCTGGAATGGCGCGAGGAAAAGGGAAAAACGGCGGCAATAGTCACTCGAAGAAGCGTCCCATTGAGCGATACGAGCACACGGACAAGAAACGCATCAACAATCCGCCAGTAGGACTCGTAACGCCGGAGACCGATCCGCCGCTGCCAACTCACAAGGTTTACGATTACATCCAGCCTGTCCCAGACGTAAAGCCGCGCGAAGAACTGAGCTATGACCCGCATCTTGACCCGCAGCTTGTCTGGGCCGGGAAGAAAGAGCACGCGTCGTTCGAGGTGCCCACCGTTTCCCTCCACGTCCACGAAACAATCGATCCGCGCACGATTATTGAAGCCGTCCGCAAACGGAACGGCAATGGCCATCCAGTTCAGCCATCGCTTTTCGAGCGGCCCGAGGAAAAAATGCCGCTGCGCGATGCTATCGAGTTCTATCGCCACGCGCACGGATGGTCGAACCGGCTGATCGCTGGCGATTCGCTTCTCGTAATGAACTCGCTGCTCGAAAAAGAGGGAATGGCCGGGCAGGTCCAGATGATTTACATAGACCCACCATACGGAATCAAGTACGGCTCAAATTTTCAGCCCTTCGTCAACAAACGCAAAGTCCAGGACGGTAAAGATGAAGATTTAACTCAGGAGCCTGAGACTATCCGCGCTTTTCGGGATACTTGGGAGTTGGGCGTGCATTCATTCCTGACGTATCTGAGAGACCGTGTTCTGCTAGCACGCGAACTCCTAAACGACACCGGCTCAATTTTCGTTCAAATCGGTGATGAGAACGTACACAGGGTTCGATCAATACTCGACGAGATTCTCGGCCCCGACAATTTCATTGGACTTCTGAACTTCAAATCGATGATGCCTCTGGAATCGGGGCAGATAGAAAGTGTTTTCGATTACCTCTGTTGGTACGCGAAGGACAAAACGAAACTCAAATATCGAAACCTGTTCACTCCCAAATCAGTCGGAGAGGGGTCGGAATTCGTCTTTGCGGACTCTGACGGGAACGGCTTTCGCAGGCTGACAGCTGATGAAGTCCGCGATTTCAAAGCAACCGCCGCAAAGTTCAGCGTATTCAAACGCTCTGATTTAGCATCTTCGGGTTACACGCCCTCGTGCACCTTTCCCATCGATTTCAACGGGAACGTCTTTGAAACAAGTGGCGGAAAGAGCTGGCGAACAACACCGAACGGCATTGAAAAACTGAAATACGCGAACCGTTTATTCGTTCTGGGCGGAAGGCTCTACTACAAGATGTACCTAAATGACTTCGCATACGGCTCGCTCACGAACTCATGGCAGGACACAATTGAATTTGGGAAAAGAATCTTTGTTGTTCAGACTACTCCAACAGTAATCGAACGATGTCTCCTCATGACAACTGATCCGGGCGATTTGGCTCTCGATCCAACGTGCGGCTCAGGGACGACTGCTTACGTTGCCGAGCAATGGGGACGCAGGTGGATCACGTGTGATACCTCCCGCGTGGCAACTACCTTGGCCAAGCAACGTCTCATGGCCGCTGAATTTGATTATTACGAACTGGCACATCCTGAAGAAGGGATTGGTAGCGGCTTCCATTACAAAACTGTCCCGCACGTCACCCTTAAGTCCATCGCGAACAATCCTGAAATCCGCGAAGGAATGACGCGCGAGCAGATTGACTCGGCCATTGCACGCTATGCCGACCAGGAAACACTTTACGATCAGCCGTACAAGGATAATTCTCGTGTGCGCGTCACCGGCCCATTCACGGTTGAAGCCGTTCCCGCTCCCACCGTGCGTTCGCTCGAAGACATCGAAGATGACGCGACCGCAATTCGGACTTCTGGAAAAGCGCAGCAATCAATAGCCGATTTCCGTGATGCAGCCACGCCTTTGCTTGATGCCTCTGTATCGCGCAAAGGTGCCACATTGCGACATACGGAATGGCGTGATGAATTGCTCAAGACCGGACTCCGGGGCAAGGGCGGGCATCACATTGATTTCTCCCGCGTCGAACCGCTGGCCGGAACGCGCTGGCTCCACGCCGACGCGGAAACCAAAGGCGCGAAGCCCGAGCGCGTAGTCATTTCGTTCGGCCCCGAGCACAGCTTGCTGGAACAGCGGCAAGTGGAGTTGGCGTGGGAAGAAGCGCGCACACTTAGTCCCAAGCCCGCCATTCTCGTATTCGCCGCCTTCGAGTTCGATCCCGAAGCCGCCAAAGACATTGACGGCATGACCAAAGAAAAAACCGGAATGACCTTCCTGACGGCGCAGATGAACGCGGACTTGCTGACCGAAGACTTGAAGAAGAAGCGTGCCTCCAACCAGGGCTTTTGGCTCGTAGGGCGTCCTGATATTGAATTGCGCGAGATCGTCAAAGCAGACAGCAAGGGCAAATGTGAAGTCGAAGTTCGCGGATTCGACTATTACGACACGCGCAGCGGCACTATCGAATCCGGCGATCCATCGAAGATCGCCATGTGGCTACTCGATACCGATTACGATGGCCGAAGCCTTTACCCTCGGCAGGTTTTCTTTCCGATGGCCGATGACGATGAAGGTTGGGCGCGCCTTGCTCGCAATCTAAAAGCCGAGATTGATGCGGAACTCATCGAGAAATATCGTGGGACTACTTCGCTACCGTTCGAGGCGGGACCCCACAAGCGAATCGCTGTGAAGGTTATAGACGACCGAGGAATCGAGAGCCTGAAAGTCGTGGATGTGAAGTGAGTACGGAAACCCAAGTCGGCTCTGCAACGATAGACAAGCTCATCATCAATTCCCCTTATGAAGAACCGCGCGAGCACTGGCGTTATGACCGAGAGACGCGGCTATTCACACGTGAGCCGGAGCGACGGAAAGCCGGATATGTCCGCGCATCCGAGAAGTCGCGGGCCTTCGATGATCCCGGCGTTTTTACGGAACTTCCTTTGGTGAATCAAATCCGTCCCCGCGTGAAGGCTTGGCGCGAGGCTGACTATGCCGGTGCAAGCGGAATCAGCAAACGGCTCTTACAGCACTGGCGCGATATGGAGCAGCGCGACGCGAACCGCCGATTTTTCTTTTGCCAGCTTGAGGCCATAGAAACGCTGATATGGCTGACCGAAGCCCCCGCATCGGAACGAGTCGGAATTGAAGTTCCGAGCGATGGCGGGCCGTTCCCCAGGCTTTGCTGCAAGATGGCAACAGGCTCAGGCAAGACGATTTTGATGGCCATGCTGATTGCGTGGCAGGTGCTCAACAAGGTCACGTACCCTCAAGACAAGCGCTTCTCGAAAAGCATTCTTCTCATTGCTCCGGGCCTGACCGTAAAGAACCGTTTGCAGGTGCTGGTTCCGGGCACGCCAGGAAATTACTACACGGAATTTCAAATCATCCCGCCGGGCCTCGAAGACAAACTGCGACAAGGACAGACTTGTCGCGTGCTGATTCGCAATTGGCACAAGCTCGACTGGGAAAGCGAAGAGCAGGTTGCAAAGAAGCGCAGCGTAGACAAACGCGGAGCAAAAAGCGATGAGGCTTACGTCCGCGATGTGTTGGGCGAGATGGCGTCCGCACAGAATCTTATCGTCATCAATGACGAAGCTCATCATGCGTGGCGCGTGCCGCCGAAATCGCGCGTTGCTGGTGTTTCAAAAGAAGAAGTGAACGAAGCAACGAAATGGATCGGCGGCCTGGAACGGATTCATAGATCGCGCGGCATTCTCACCTGCTTTGACTTGACAGCTACACCTTTTGCTCCTACCGGCAGGAAGAGCGGGCAGGAAACGTTGTTCCGATGGATCGTAAGCGATTTTGGATTGAATGATGCGATTGAGTCGGGGTTGGTCAAGACGCCCCGTGTCGTTGTACGTGACGACGGAAAGCTCGATGCCAAATACAGGTCGCGCTTCTATCACATTTATAACGACCCAGAAGTGAAGACCGATGTAAACCGAAAGGCCGAGCCGCAGGCCCCGCTGCCCGGCTTAGTAAGCAACGGCTACTACTTCCTCGGGAAGGATTGGCTCGAAGCCGCCAAGAAGTGGAAGAAGGACAAACAGCCTACGCCGCCCGTAATGATTACGGTAGCAAACACGACGCATACAGCCGCGCGCGTGGAATTCGCGTTCACGCATAAACGCATCAACATTGAAGAGCTTTGTGACCCTGAAAACATTCTCCACATCGATTCGAACGTGCTGAAACAAGCCGAAGAAGAGGATGAGCCGGTACAGCTTGGACTTAGCGGAGTCGAAGACGAATCAGAAGAAGCCAATGGCAACTCGAATGGCAGCCGGCCTGAAAAGAAACTCTCGAAAAAGGAAAAAGCAGAATTATTGCGTCGGCAAGTCGATACCGTGGGACTTGTCGGACAGCCGGGACAAAACATTCAGAACGTAATTTCAGTCGGAATGCTTTCAGAAGGTTGGGATGCCAAGACTGTCACCCACATCATGGGCCTCCGCGCTTTTACCTCCCAATTGCTCTGCGAACAAGTCGTAGGACGCGGACTCAGGCGCACGTCATACGAAATAGACAGCGAAACCGGTCTGTTCCAGCCTGAATATGTAAACATCTTTGGCGTACCGTTCACATTCCTGCCGCACGAAGGCGGCGGCGATGAACCCCCTCCGCCTCCACCGGCTCCCAAGACAAGAATCGAGGCGCTGTCCGAGCGCAAAAGATACGAGATCACATGGCCGAACGTCGTGCGCATTGACCATGAATACCGACCCACACTGACTCTCGACCTGGAAAAAGCAAAGCCGCTCGTGCTCGACGCGTACGAGACTCCCACATTGGCTCAGATGGCTCCGACGATTGACGGCAAGCCGGACCTGAGACAAATATCGGAAATCAGCTTGCGTGAGCTAGGGGAACGATTCCGCACGCAGAAGATCATATTCTCCACCGCAAGCGACATCTACGAGCAGATGAAAACGACTTGGAAGGGCAGTCGCGAATATCTGCTTGCGCAAGTAATCCGGCTCGTCGAAAAGTACATTGAAAGCGACAAGTTGCGGATCGAGCCGTCTCTTTTCAATCGAGACCCTCTGCGCCGCAGGATCATAATCACACTGCACATGAGCACCATCGCCGAACACTTGAAGCAGGCCATTCATTTCGACAATACAAAGGCGCTCCTTCCGATATTCGATACAGAGAGGCCCATACGTGCGACTGGCGACATGCTGCCCTGGTACACGGGCAAACCGTGTGAGCACGTCGAGCACTCGCATATCAACATGTGCGTTTTCGACAGCCGATGGGAAGCGAGCGAAGCGTTTGAGCTTGACCGCAGCTCGCACGTAGCTGCTTGGGTGAAAAACGACCACCTCGGATTTGAAATCACTTATTCATTCAGGGGCATTATTCGAAAATTCCGGCCAGATTATTTGGTGCGGCTTGCGAGCGGGAAAATGCTGATTCTCGAAGTCAAAGGACAGGACAACCAGGAACAGCAAACGAAGAGAGAGTTCTTGTCAGAGTGGGTGCGGGCCATCAACGCGCAAGGTGCGTTCGGCACTTGGGCAGCCGATGTTTCCCGCTACCCCAGCGATATTCACGAAATTCTCCAGCGGAACGGCCTATAGACTTACCGCTTGCGGAACGAGATCGTTATTGAATCGCGCTTCGCAAATGGCAAAAGCGTTCTCCAATCTCCTGCCTGTGACGTTTGCGTGAGGATTTCCCATCCGTCGTTGAGCATCTTCGCGATGTGGTCATCCATTTTGTGCAGATTGAGCAACCCGCGCTTGTAGTACGTTCCGAAGAAGTTTTTCTGGTATGTGAAGGACTTCACTTCCATGGCCCACCTCCGTTCCCGAATCCAGCCGCCAGATTCTTGTCCATTTTGAGGCTGCTCTATAGTTCTCCTTTTCTTCGCCTATAATAGCATCCATCGACGCTCGGAGTCGCTCTACAAATTCTGTTAATCGCCTGTAAGGTTTTGCCCATTTCTGGGCTTCTATATTTGTGGAAGCAGAATTTTGACGCTTAGGGCGGAGGACGAGAGACGGCTTCCTTGTAATCGCTTAACCGCGATTACATTTAGGCCAATCCGTGCTCCGGCTCGCGTCGCGCCGTGCCAGTAGACCCAAAGATGTTATTGAACCAATACATCGCGATGCCTTATTATCATCGATTCACGAACGGTCCCATGTCTCGCCGAAAGCGCAGCATCCTGTTGGTTTCCATCGGCACTGGCATCATCGCAGGCCTAATCGTTCTTTACGTTGTTCGGCGTTCGCCGCGGACTCCGTGGGGATCACATTCACAAAGGGCTGTCGGGTCCCAGCCAAACGACATCCGAGGCTTGCTCGCCAAGGCAAGTTACTTTTACTGGCTTCACAACCTTCCAGCCGCCACGCCTCTTTACGCACGGGCCGAAGAGCTTGCCATACAAGCTCACGACGAGCGTGACGCGCTGTATGCGAAGGTTGGTCTAAGTCGATCCTCTGACGGGATGTCCTTCCCGCAGCTCTCTGCCTTCATCGCCGCCCAATTGAAGACTCCTCTCGTTCAAAACGACGAGGAACTGCGCCTTTGGTGCCTGGGTGTAAAGGGCGACGCCGATGATGAAGTCAACGCCGCCGCCGCGAAGCAAGACTGGCAACAGGCTCTGAGCCTCGCCCAAAAGCTCGGACAAAAGGAATGGGCTAATCGCGCAAGCGGAGAGCTAGGGCTAGTCGGTTTCCTGCAGGGCGACGTAAGCCGCGCGAGCACCCTAATGGGGAAAGCGCTCATGACAGCCTCGGCGCAAGCAGACTCCGGCACTGAGCTTCGATATCTAGAAATCATCGGGAACGGTTTCAATGCGCTCAATCGAACCTCAGAAGCCATGTTCTTCTTCAATCGAGCCATTGCAATCGCAAACGACGACCACGATGTCGGGACTCCGTTTATGGCTTATGAAGGAAAGGCTGAGGCGCTTGCCGCCTTGGGGAAAATGGGTGAAGCAGAATCCTTGATGCAGAATACTCTCGCTCAAGCGCAGAAACAAAAAATGATCGAGCATCAGGGTCAGGACATGCTGATCCTCGGCGAATTCGCGAGGCGGTTAAACCACAAAGCGCAAGCCGAAGAGTATTTTCGAGAAGCTTTCGAATCCGCGTCACGCATGGGCCTCCCTCGCGTCGCGATGCAATCATCCTTCGACTTGTCAAATCTGCTCCAGGATCAAGGTGATCCGCAGGGAGCTGAGGATGCACTCAATAAAGGTCTTCAGATTAGTCGCACCGTGGGGGACACGTACTATCTCCCTCGCGCCTTGGACGCACTCGCGCAGCTCAAGGAAAAGACCGGCCAGCTTCAACAAGCTCATAGCCTCTACACGCAAGCCGAGGACGCGATTGACGGAATGCTCCTTCGCTTTCCGGGAGCATACTCTGAGAGTTCGCTTCTAAGCACGATGAGCGACACCTACCTCGACGATTTTGAGCTTTCAGCCAAACAAAATGATGTAAGCGCCGCGTTTGATGCCATCGAGCGCGCGCGAGGACGATCGATTCTCGACAATATGAGGAGCAAGGCGAACCGAACCGTGGATTCCCCGGCCAATTCTGCGGTCCAGCAACAAATCTCCAAAATTCAGTCCCAATTACTCGACTCCAACGATCCAGCGGCGAGGGCAACACTGCTCGAAAGTCTTACTGAGGAGGAATACAAGCTCAACTACATTGACGAAGCCCTCAGCTCAGAACAGCGCAGTGTTACGACCCATCCGGTTGCGCTCAAAACTGCGCAAGCAAGCCTCTCGAATGATGAGGCAATTCTGGAATATGTCCTTGCAGACCCAACCTCCTATTGTCTCGCGCTAACTCGAACAGCGTCGGCACTGGTCCGCCTCCAAGCCGGTCGAAAACGAATCGAAACGCTAACCTCTCAATATGTTGCCGACGTGATGCAGGGCAAAAGCGGAACTCAGGAAGCAGAGGAGCTCTACGCCTTACTTCTCAAACCAATTCCCGAATCTCTGCGGCTGACGCGATTGATCATCGTCCCTGACGGTTCCTTGCATAACGTAGCCTTCGACGCCCTTGTCGGACCTGACGGCCGATACGTTCTTCAATCACACACAATCAGCTATGCCCCATCGGCAACTGTTCTCGACTTCTTACGGAACCGCCAGCGGGCTCACCAGCCGCAAATGGCGTTCTTGGGAGTCGGAGATGTCCCCTATGACATGGAAGGACAAACCCACGGATCAGGAGCAACCGGAGGGGTCGTTCAGACTGTCTCGCGCGGCGTTTACGATATTTCGGGCGCACATCTGTACCCACTTCCCGAAACACGCGCCGAGCTGATCTCGGCAAGCCAAGCGCTCCAAGACCCAAAGCAAACAGTTCTGTTGCTCGGCGATAGAGCCACGAAAGCCGACTTTACATCGGAGCCGTTGGCTCAGTTCAAAATCATTCATTTCGCCGTTCATGGAATCTCGACTCCCAATTTCCCCGAGAGAGACGCGCTTGTTTTAGGTCGCCAGCCCAATTCCACAGATGACGGCCTGTTGCAGGTTCGCCAAATTGCGCAACTCAAACTCAATGC